>NZ_JHVE01000006.1:0-190903 GCF_000619985.1 Prevotella sp. P6B4 | reverse complement strand
CGTCTATGGCTACAACAGGGCAGAATCATATGGCCTGTACTCCATGCAAATGCAAGGAGCTATCACCATTTTTGCCGCAAATATCAAGAGAATCCTCAAACTAATCTGAGCAAAGAATATATTTCTCAAAAAAAGCTCTTTAAGAAGCCGTATAAACCTCATCTGGGGGTATTACTGACCACAAACTGAAAATTGAAAAAAGCAGATTGCCAATCCGTATGTAACGGCTATATGCAATCTGCTTTTAATAAAAATCAAGGTTGCCCCCTCAAATGGAGGGCTTTTTCAGTGCCCTCCGATTGAGTGGGATTTCTTTTTTTTTCTTATAACTTCTCTCCGTAACAGAGGTCGCCACAGTCGCCGAAGCCAGGAACGATGTATTTATGTTCGTTCATGCCTGGGTCGATAGCAGCGCACCAGATGGTAGAGCCATCAGGGAGCGCACTCTTTACGACCTCAAGACCCTCGGGCACAGCAATCACACAAGCCACATGGATTTTCTTAGGCTTGCCCGTTCTTACCAGTGCCTCGATACTTGCTGCCATCGAGCCACCTGTCGCCAGCATGGGATCAACAATTACCAGTGTTTTTCCTTTGGCACTTGGTGCAGCCAGATACTCTGTATGTACGCCTACTTCGGTATGCTCACGGTTGGTGTACATACGATAGGCCGATACAAAGGCATTGTCGGCATGGTCGAATACATTAATAAAGCCTTCATGGAAGGGAAGTCCTGCACGCAATACGGTAGCAATCAGGAGATCCTCCTTAGGCAATTGGATATCCAGTGTGCCAAGTGGTGTTGTCACCGTCTTCGGTCTGTACTCCAGTGTCTTCGACAGTTCGTACGCCATCATCTCGCCTACGCGCTTGATGTTATGACGGAACAGCAGTCGGTTCTTCTGATAGTTCTTGTCTCTCAGCTCAGCCATATACAGGTTGATCACCGAGTTAGTCTTACTAAAATCTACAACTTCAATCATACTATTTCGTTATTTGTCCGATCATTCAAACGCCACAAAGGTACAACTTTTTTCCTTCAATCGCAAGAAAATACAGAAAAAACGACAAAGAGTAACGTTTTTATCGTCAGGACAAATCGGAAGGACTGATTCCAAACTCTTCCTTAAAGCATTTGGTAAAGTAGCTGGGAGCAGTAAAACCAACCTCGTAGGCAACCTCAGAGATGGTTTTATCACCTTTCACCAATAACTGGTAACCGCGATTTAATCGGGCTGTACGCAGCAATTCCACAGGCGAAGAACCTGAGATGGCCTTTACTTTACGATATAGCTGCACGCGACTGAGATTCATGGCTGCGGCCAAATCGTCAACACTCAGATCGCTATCTGAAAGACGAGCCTCAACAACATCCTTGAATCGGATAATGAACAGCGGTTCCTGAGTTGGCTCTTCGACTGTAGGTTGTTGTCTTACAGGTTGTTTAGCTACGTTTTCTGCTTCCATATTCCACAGATTATTGACGATGCGTTCGCGCTGAGCCGAAACCTTACTGCGATAATACAGGATAAAGAGTACAAGGGCAAGGGCTAACAGAGCAATAGCAAAGAGTGCCAACAGCGAGATGGTGCGCTGCGTTGACAGCTGTTCAAGATAGCCAGCAGCCTTTTTCTGAAGTTTATTAAGATTATGAGCCTGACGCACTACCTCGTCGCTTTCAAGTAGCAGCACCGTTGCATTATCACGAGTTACGAGAGCTGATGTGAGCATCGTCTCCTTTTGGTATTGTTTACCATCGAGTATGTCGATGGCCAGTTGTAGCAGTTGGTCGCCACGTGTAGGATAGATATACGATGCATCAAGCAGCGAATCACGCACTTGCTGAATACCGCCATCAACTCCTGGCAAAGCATCAATACCACAGAACATCGGCAGTCTGGCGCCTCGCTCTTCGAACGCCTTACGGGCACCAATGGCAGAACGGTCATTATGACCAAACACAACATCGATGCCATTCAAATCACCTTTCCAGTTTTTCACTGCCTCATAAGCCGTAGGCTCAGTCCAGTCACCTTGTATCTCGGTCACAACCTTGATTTCAGGATAAGATGCTATGGCAACGTGAAAACCATTATAACGCTCCTCGGCGGGAGACGAACCTTTAAGGCCCATAATCTCCATGATAGTACCCTTGCCGTTAAGCTGTGTTGCGATATATTCGCCCATTATGTGTCCCATCTCGTAGTTGTCGGCACTTACAAAGGCGGTATACTTGCGTGAGTCTGTCTTACGTTCAAACACGATAACAGGTATGCCCTTGTCGTATGCGCGGTCGATGGCAGGTGATACCGATGTCAATTGATTAGGAGCCACAATCAGCAGACTGATACCACTCGCTACCAGACTGTCTATCTGTTTACTCTGAAGTTCAGAATCGTCGTGAGCAGCAGTAAAACGTAGTTCTACGCCCTCATGGAAGTTAGCCTCCATTCTCATCTCGGCGTTCTGCCAATCACGCCATATATCCTCAGAACATTGTGAAACACCTATTATATATTTAGGTTCGTTTTGCTTGCAACCCATCAGCAGGACTGCAGCAAACGTAAAAAGGTAAATTGATAAGTTCCTCATAATCGTCTTAAGTTTTATGTTGGCAAATATAAAAAAAAGTTCTGATATACAAGACATTCTTGCGTAATTTTTGTATATTTGCCAACAGATACTAACAAAAAACGTTCATTTGATAACAAAAATGATACATTGAAACAATTTTTGAACGGGATGAACGATATTTTAACGCTGTGCTAACGATACATTTGTACTTTTGCAGCAGAAATTTAAAATCAAATGAGTACTAACAATTAAAACAAGCAACAATGAAAGAACTAAAGAAAATGTTTCTGAGTTTTGCACTCTTGCTGATGAGTACTATAATGTACGCTCAGACAGAGATCAGTGGTACGGTGGTCGACGCTACAGGAGAATCGTTCATCGGCGCCACAGTGAAGGAGAAAGGAACATCAAACGGTACTGTGACTGATTTCGATGGAAACTTCACCTTAAAAGTAAACGAAGGTGCTATCCTCGTTATCTCGTACATTGGCTACCAGACACAGGAGGCGCCAGCACAACAAGGTATGAAGGTAACGCTGAAAGAGGACAGCGAACTACTGAAAGAAGTGGTAGTAACTGGTTATACCACCCAGCGTAAGGCAGACCTGACTGGTGCCATCTCGACCGTAAGCGTGGATGAAATAGCCAAGCAGAACGAAAACAACCCGATGAAGGCTCTGCAAGGTCGTGTACCAGGCATGAATATCACAGCCGATGGTAATCCATCAGGTGCTGCTACGGTTCGTATACGTGGTGTTGGAACCCTGAACGACAACGATCCACTTTACATTATCGACGGCGTACCCACAAAAGCTGGTATGCACGAGTTGAACGGTAATGATATCGAGAGCATCCAGGTGCTGAAGGATGCTGCCTCAGCCAGTATCTATGGTAGCCGTGCAGCCAATGGTGTGATCATTATCACCACCAAGAAGGGTAAGGATGGCAAGGTGAAGGTGAACTTCGACGGTAGCGTTGCTACATCATTCTATACCAATAAGATTGAGACTATGAACGCCAGTGAGTGGGGACGCGCCTACTGGCAGGCTTGCGTGAACGACGGTGTGAACCCAAGCAACAACAATCTGGGATACAACTACGACTGGAGTTACGACGCTAAGGGCAATCCCGTACTGAATAATATGACTATGAACATGTATCTGGACGAGAACGCCAGTGTACGTGCAGGTGATACAGACTGGTTTAATGAAATTACACGCACAGGTGTGGTACAGCAGTATAATCTCTCTGTAAGCAATGGATCGGAGAAGGGAAGCTCATTCTTCTCACTGGGCTACTACGACAACCAGGGAACCATTAAGAAAAGTAACTTCAACCGCCTGTCGGCTCGTGCTAATGCAGACTATAAGTTATTCGACGGCAAGGTGATCATTGGTGAGAACTTCACTATGAACCGCACAAAGGGTGTTGACGCTCCCGGTGGTGTGTTGGAGCACGCACTGGAGTTCAATCCAAACTTCCCTATTTATGCAGAGAATGGCAAATATGCTCAGGCACTGGGTGCTTACTCTGAGCGCGAGAATCCACTGAGCATGATCGACAATGCAAAGGACAATGAATATACACAGTGGCGCTCATTCGGCGATGTACATCTGAGCATCACTCCATTCAAGAACTTTATGATTCGCACCACTCTTGGTATGGACTACACACAGAAAGAGCAGCGATTCTTTACCTACCCTATCGAAAATGGTAAGGTAAAGCGTACCGATAGTGCCGTAGAGAGCAAGCAGGAGCACTGGATGCGCTGGATGTGGAACGCCATAGCTACCTATAATCTTGAGATCGGCAAACATCGTGGCGACGCCATGATTGGTACTGAGGTGAATCGTCAGGACTACAAGTGGAACAGTGCCAAGCGCTATGAGTTGGCTATTCTTAACACCGACTACATGTGGCCAAGTGCAGGTGCAGGCAAGCAACTGGCAGAAGGTTCAGGCGAAGGTTTCAGTCTTGTATCTTTCTTCGGAAAGGTTAACTATACCTATGATGACAAGTATCTGGCTAGCTTTACTATCCGTCGAGATGGTTCGAGCCGATTTGGTACAAACAACCAGTACGGTACATTCCCATCAGTATCTGCAGGCTGGCGCCTCTCAGAAGAGAAGTTTATGGCTAAGACAAAGGGCTGGCTCGACAATCTGAAGCTGCGCTACTCTTGGGGACAGACTGGTAACCAGGAGATTTCGAACACAGCACGCTACACCCTCTACAAGAGCGTTGTATCAACAGGACTGTGGGGCAGCGGACAGGCTGGTTCATCATACGACATTAGCGGTAAAAACGGCGGATACGATCTGGCTAACGGTTACGTACGCAATCAGCGCGGCAACGACGATATCAAGTGGGAGACAACCACACAGCATAACATCGGTCTAGACTTCGCTATGCTGAGAAACGAAATCTATGGTAGTTTCGACTGGTTCAATAAGAAGACTACCGACATTCTGCTCTTCATGGAAGGTATCGCAGCTATGGGTGAAGGTTCTGGTCAGTGGATCAATGCCGGCGAGGTAAAGAACAACGGTTGGGAGTTGAGCATTGGTTATCGCCACCAGTTGGAGAATGGTTTCTCGTGGGACATCAACGGAAACATCAGTAAATATGTGAACGAGATAACAAAACTGCCTGAGACAGTAGCTGCCAACGGTAAGTATGGTGGTAACGGTGTGAAGAGTGTTGTAGGTCATCCTATGTTCTCGCAGGTAGGCTACATCTACGACGGGATCTTCAAGAGTCAGGAGGAGATTGATAATCATGCTACACAGGAAGGTGCTGGCCTGGGCCGCATACGCTATAAGGACCTTAATGGCGACGGCGTTATTACTGAGGCCGACCAGGACTGGATTTACGATCCAACACCCGACTTCACTTGGGGATTGAACATCTATCTGCAGTATAAGGACTGGGATTTGACTATGTTCTGGCAAGGCGTACAGGGTGTTGATGTAGACTGTCGCGGATATAAGTCGCAGACCGACTTCTGGGCCAACTCAGCCATCAACGTACCTTATCTGAACAAGGGTAAGCGAGCACTCGATGCCTGGAGCCCAGCTAATCCTGGCAGCAACATCCCTGCACTCACCACATCGGATACAAACAATGAAGGACGTGTTTCATCTTACTATATAGAGAATGGTAGTTACGTGAAGCTGCGCACCATACAGTTGGGTTACAACATACCTAAGAAGGTGACAGACAAGCTACACACAGACCGCATACGTCTTTACGCTTCGGCTCAGAACCTGATCACTATCAAGAGCAACAAGTTTACAGGTGCAGATCCTGAGAACCCTGGATTCAACTATCCTATTCCCCTCAATCTTACATTCGGACTTAATGTTTCATTCTAAAATATAGCAACGATTATGAAAACGATATATAGAACAATCTGCGCAATCTGCGTAATCTGCGGTCTTACTGCCTGCTCTGATTTCCTGGAGGAACAGGTGCCACAGGCAACGCTGACTCAGGACGAGGTAAAGAACCCTGAGTATATCGACAACGTGCTGATTTCAGCATACGCTGGACTGGTTTCGATTGAGGATATGAACGCATCGTTCTCACTCTGGAACTACGACACACGAAGCGACGACGCATACGTTGGCGGTTCAGACTTCTCTGATGGTGAGCCTTTCCACAGACTAGAAAAGAGTACTGGCGTAATGACTACCGACTGGCCTTTCAGTTCTATCTGGAATCGCTTCTACAACTATCTTTCACGCGTTAACTTGTCGCTTGATATTCTGGCAAGTGCCGATCAGGAGAATGCTACCATACAGCAGCGTACTGCCGAGATGAAGTTCCTGCGTGCATACGGCCACTTCCAGCTGAAGCGACTATTTAAGAAGATTCCATTTGTGAACAAGCCAAACATGCAGGAAGAGGACTACAATAATCTCTCGAACACAGAGTATACCAACGACGAGGGTTGGCAGCAGATTATCAACGATCTGGAGGATGCCTACGCAGTACTGCCAGAAGCTCAGACTGAGAAGGGACGCCCAACAAAGGCCGCTTGTGCAGCATTCCTGGCTAAGGTATATCTGTATAAGGCATATCGTCAGGACGATGCCAGCAGCAATCAGGTAACAGCCATCAACGAGGCAGACCTGCAGAAGGTTGTAGATTACACCAATCCAGCCATCTATACCAAGGCCGGCTATGGTCTGGAGCCAGATATGCACAACAACTTCCGTCCTGAGGAGCAGTACGAGAACGGCAAGGAGAGTCTGTGGGCTATCCAGTACTCTAGAAACGATGGTACAGTTTATGGCAATCTGAACTTCTCTTACAGACTGATTGTTCCATGTATTCCTAAGGTACACGACTCTGGTTGCGACTTCTATAAGCCATCGCACAATCTGGTAAGTGCCTATCGCACCAACAGCGACGGTCTGCCAATGCTCGACACTTTTGCAGACGAAGAATACACCGTAGGCTCAACACAGACTGTAGATCCAAGACTGTTTGTAACAGTAGGTGTACCTGGTACTCCATATATGTTCAACCCAAGCTTTATGATTGCCGAGAGCAACGCATGGAGCCGCTCAGGTGGTACATTCGGATACTTTGTATCGCTAAAGCAGAATGTTGATCCATCTCTTACTGACAGCTATCTGTATCTGTGCGATTCACAGTGGGCAAGTTCGATGAACCGCATCGTTCTACGCTATGCTGACGTTCTGTTGATGCGTGCTGAGGCACAGGCTCAACTGGGACAGATTTCTGAGGCTATCGCCCTGGTAAATCAGGTTCGCGAGCGTGCAGCTGGTATGGCAACAGGCAGCGTGGTTTCCAACTATCCTAATAAGTATGGTGTACACTATGCAGTAGGTAAGTACAACGGTAGCTACAGCAAGGACGAGGCCATGAAGATTATCAAGATGGAGCGCCGATTGGAGCTGGCTATGGAGAGCGAGCGTTTCTTCGACCTGGTACGTTGGGGCGATGCAGCAACTGTACTCAACAAGTACTACTCTACAGAGAGTGAGAAGATGAACTTCCTGAGCGGATCGCAGTTCACAGCCAACAAGAATGAGTACCTGCCTGTACCATTCGAGCAGATGGCAGCATCTAACGGACACTACACTCAGAACTGTGGACAGTGGTAAGAATCGAGTTAAGATTTAAAAATTAAGAATTTAGAGTTAAGAGTTATGAAAACGATATATAGCATTATCTGCGCAATATGCATCGTATGCGGGCTCACCGCTTGTAACGATGATCATACGGGCAGCATCGACGTAAGCGGTTCATGCTTGGTTGAGAAGTTTGTCCTGAACGGACAATACGAAGGTACCATCAACACAGAGAAGCGACTGGTAAAAGTAAAAGTGCCCGTAGATTTCGCCCAGAAGGGTGATATGGAGATAACAAGTCTGACAGTATCTGCTGGCGCACAGACCAATATGAAGGTGGGCGACCACATCAACTTTGATGCCGATCGCAATCTTCACATCAGCAATGGCGACTTGGTAATGGACTATCAGGTAAGCGTACGTAACGACGAGGCCTTGATGTCGCTCTTCATACTTGAGGGTGTGAAAGGTGCCATAAACCAGCAGGACAAGACTATCACCGTAAGCGTGATGGCCAACAGCGGTATCGACCTTAGCAATGCTACTTTCGAAGTTGAATGCAGCGAGGATGCCACATGTAGTCCAGCTAGCGGCACTAAGGGCAACTTCACTGAGCCGTTCCAGATTACACTTAACGACAACACTGCTACCACAGTATATACGGTTTACGTAACACTGATTGAGGATCCTATCGCACTGTTTGTTGGCGATGCAGAGAACATCGAACTGCTGAACGACGAGGAGAAGGCTGCTGCCAAGTGGCTCACTGGTAACATCGCAAGCGCTGCCTACGCATCATGGAGCGACGTAGCTGGCGGAAATATCTCACTCGAGAAGTGTAAACTTATATTCTTCCACCGTCATTGTTCATCATACGGCAACTACAACGGATTTGCTGAGGCTGAGCAGGGTGCTATGACAGCACTGGCCAAAATGAAGGAATACTGGCAGAAGGGTGGCGCATTCGTACTGGGTCGTAGCGCTGTGAACTACGCTATCGCACTGGGTGCTATGCCTGAGGACGCTTATCCAAACAATGTTTGGGGCGGCGGAGGCGGCGAAGGCTCCGACCTGATGGGCGACGATCCTTGGCATACATTTGCCTACGACATCACTCACCCACTATGGAATAACCTGAAAACCTATCCAGGTGCGCCTGACAATGCCATCTACACACTCGATAAGGATTACACTATTTGTAACACCACATCGCAGTATGGATTCTGGGATACTTATCAGGGTGGTAAGGATGCTGTGGAGGCTAAGACCGGTGGTCGCGCACTGACTGGCGACAACAGCGTGAACGCATGGGAGTTGAAGGCCGCTAACGGCGAGTTTGGTAAGGGTGGTATCATCTGTCTTGGCTCAGGTCTCTACGACTGGAACTCTCCTACTCCTTTCGAGTCGAACTATCACGACAACATGGGCACTATCCTGCTCAACGCATTCAATTATCTAACCAAATAAATACAGTAAGTTATGAAGACAATGATATATTCAGTATTCGCACTCATGCTGTCAGCCTCTGTGCTGACGGCGTGCAGCGACGAGGAGTTCAGCGGCGATCCCGCAAAGGACTGGAACGGCACAACCACATTCTTCGCTTCGACTGATGCTGCCGGCTTTGGCACATTCTATACACCAGCTGTTGGCCGTGTAGGCGACCCCATGCCTTTCTACGATCAGAAGAGCGGCGACTTCAAGGTGCTCTATCTGCAGGAGTTCATCAACAACATGACTTATCGCTTCCACCCCATTTGGGCTGTATCTACCAAGGATGGTGCTAACTACGAGTCGCTGGGCGAGTTGCTGGCATACGGTGCTAACGACTATCAGCAGGATGCAGCACTGGGTACAGGTTGCGCATACGAGAAGGATGGTACATATTATATCTACTACACAGGTCACAACGGCAACTGCAAGAACCGCGAAGTGGTGATGCGTGCAACATCTACCGACTTTAAGACCTGGACTAAGGACGAACTTTGGACTCTGAACGGTCCTGACTTCGGCTACTCAGGGAATGACTTCCGCGATCCACAGATATTCGTAGCCGACGACAACCTCTATCACATGGTTATCTCTACCTATCCTAATGGTGGTGGCGACCCTGTATTTGCTGAGTTCAAGTCGAACGACATGAAAAACTGGGAGCACGTAGGCCGTATCCGTATGATTTGGGACCGTATGCTGGAGTGTCCTGACATCTTCAAGATGGGCGACTACTGGTACATCGTGTTCAGCGAGAGCTATCGCGCCAGCTGGAGCCGTAAGGTTAAGTATATGGTAGCCTCAACCTATGAGGAACTGAAGAACTGTCTCAATGACGGACCAAAGTGGGCTCCTGACGGACACGAGGGCGTGCTCGACAGTCGTTCACTCTATGCAGCCAAGACTGCTTCTAACGGCACAGACCGTTACATCTGGGGATGGTGCCCATTCCGTTCTGGTAGCGATATTCACGAGAAGAACACCAACGTAGGTGCTGGCGACGGCAACGAGCCCAACTGGAGTGGTGCATTGGTTTGCCACAAGGTTATACAACATAACGATGGTACACTTACTCTGGGTGCAGTGCCTGCAATGGCAGCCAAATATAATCAGACAGTTAACGCTACAGTGATGGAATCGAATGGCTACAACAATGGTTCACTGAGTGGCGATGGAGCATACGTACTCTACAACCGTCTGGGCACAGCCAACCACATCTCGTTCACTGTTAAGACTTCGAACAACTGGGATAAGTTTGGTGTATCATTTGTACGCGGTACTGATTCGAAGAAATACTATACAATGGTTGTTAACCCCGAGTGGGAAGATGGCCGCAAGATTAACCTCGAGCAGGAAGGCGAGGAAGGCAAGGGCTTCATCGAGGCTGCCGATGGTTATAACTTCGCACGCCCTAGTGACAATGTCTACAACATCGACATCTACACAGATAACTCTGTACTGACTCTTTACATCAACGATGTATGTGCCTACACCCAGCGCATCTATGGCATCCAGAAAAACTGCTGGAGCATCAACAACTACGGTGGCTCAATCACAGTTAGCGACGTGAAGGTTAGTCAGCAATAAAATACAGCGAATGTTTTTAGTTAGTTATTGTATTAGGTTCATAATGTAATTAATTGGTTAAATTTAGTTGGTAAGGTAATGGATTGATTCAAAGTAAGAACGGTGCGGCTCGTGAGAGTCGCACATTTTTATTGAAGTGTAGTATTTGCAAAGTAGTTAGAAAACAATTGCACGCTAAGTACTTTGCAATTGAAAAGTACTTAGAGAAAAATGGCATATGATTGCAAGCGTATAAAAGCTTACCTTTTAGCCTGCAAAAGTATAACTTTTAAACTGCAAAAGTATAACTTTTAAACTGCAAAAGTATACCTTTTAGCCCCCAAAAGCATACCTTTAAGACTATAACCTATCATTTATCGTTCATTACACAGAAAAAATGTTGCAATGAACGATTATTCTTATTGTTTGAAACATTATTTATAGGTTATACGCACAATTTGTACTACTTTTGCAACAGAAAATCTAAAAACGTACAATCAGAATGAATAGCAAAATGAGAAGAACGGTAATGATGGCGGTGGCAGCCGTACTGACCTCTGCATCGGCGATGGCCCAAGTAACACCGATGGTGCTGGGCGAGAAGCATGCCATGCTGCGAGTGGAACAACCAACCAAGTACTTACTGCTGCCCGTACAGGAGACTGAGGACATTGCGGCTATAGCCGTGGTGAACGGGAAGAACGAGATGACACAGCGTATCAATGTGAAGCTGGCAGTAGATCGCGTAGATTATTACGTGCCCTACGAGTTGAAGGATGCCCATTTGCTCGACATCGAGTTTCATGGCGACCGCCGTCTGAAAGGTGCCGTAGGCGAGTTTGCCTGTTGGAAGGAAATCAAGTATAGCGATACCTTCGACACCACTAATCGCGAGCGCTTCCGCCCAATATATCATCATACTCCCGTATACGGTTGGATGAATGACCCGAATGGCATGTTCTACAAAGATGGTGTATGGCATCTCTTCTATCAGTACAACCCTTATGGTTCACAATGGGAGAATATGCACTGGGGCCACTCTACGTCGAAAGACCTGGTGCATTGGGAAGCACAGCCACAGACATTCGAGCCCGACTGGTTGGGTAGCATCTTCAGTGGCTCATGTATCACCAACGGAGATGATGTAGTAGCCTTCTACACCTCAGCCGGTCACCACCAGACACAGTCGATGGCCATATCAAAAGACGGTGGAATGACATTCAAGAAATATGAAGGAAACCCTATACTGACCAGCGACAAGCCCGACTTCCGCGACCCCAATGTGTTCTGGTTTGAGGGCACCAAGCGCTGGGTGATGATCCTGGCAGTGGGTCAGGAGATGCAGCTCTACTCGTCAGAGAACCTAAAAGACTGGAAATACGAGTCAGCTTTCGGTCAGGAGTATGGCAATCACGGCGGCGTGTGGGAATGTCCTGACCTCATGAAGATCAACAATAAGTGGGTGCTCATCTGCAACATCAACCCCGGTGGTCCATTCGGAGGTAGTGCCACACAGTACTTCGTGGGGCAGTTCGACGGGCATAAGTTTACCTGCGAGTCGATGCCAAAGGTTACCAAGTGGATGGATTATGGTAAGGATCATTACGCTACCGTATCGTTCTATAACGCACCTGAGGATCGTCATGTGGTACTGGCATGGATGAGCAACTGGCAGTATGCCAATCAGGTACCTACCAAGCAATACCGCTCGGCCAACAGTATCCCCCGCGACCTCGGACTGTTCAACTATGGCGAGGAGACTTATGTAAGCGTAGTTCCATCGAAGGAGATGCTGGCCATGCGTGGCGCCAAAGTGAAGAAGCCTACTGAGGCTTGCGAGATTGTGGTGGACGTGAAGAATCAGGCCGAGATTGTGCTCTCGAATACCAAGGGCGAGCAGGTGGTGATGGTTTACGACGGACAGCGACAGAGTTTCAGCATGGACCGTACGAAGAGTGGCGACGTGAGCTTCAGTGAGGCTTTTGCATGCACATCTATCGCTCCTACCTATGGACATATCAAACAGCTGCGATTGTTTATCGACCGCTGCTCTATCGAGGCCTTCGATGCAGAAGGAAAAATGGCCATGACCAACCTGGTATTCCCATCAGAACCTTATAATAGTATCAAGGTGAAGGGCGGAAAAGTTACAATCTACGAAATTAAATAGTTAGACATATGAAAAAATTTGCTCTGATCCCCGTGATGTTCTGCTTTTTCGCCATGGGATTTGTCGACCTGGTAGGCATCGCATCGAACTATGTGAAGGAAGACCTGCAGTTGACCGACTCTGTCGCCAACATCTTCCCATCGCTCGTATTCTTCTGGTTCCTGATTTTCAGCGTACCTACAGGCATGCTGATGAACAAGATCGGACGTAAGAACACCGTATTGCTATCGCTCGGCGTGACTATTGTATCGCTGCTACTGCCTCTGTTTGGCGAGAACTTCCCGATTATGCTCTGTGCATTCTCGCTACTGGGAATTGGTAACGCACTGATGCAGACATCGCTTAACCCACTGGTATCAACCGTGATGGGCGGCGGGAATCTTGCATCAACACTTACCTTCGGACAGTTTATCAAGGCTATTGCCTCGTTTCTGGCCCCATATCTGGCCATGTGGGGCGCCACACAGGTACTGCCCTCGTTCGGCTACGACTGGCGAGTGTTGTTTATGATCTACTTCGTGGTGGGCATTCTGGCTGCAGCACTATTGGCAATTACGCCTATCGAAGAAGAACAGACGTCAGGCAATGCTTCTACATTTACAGACTGTCTGAAGCTGCTGGGCACACCTATCGTACTGCTATCGTTCTTTGGTATCATGTGCCATGTAGGAATCGACGTGGGCACCAACACCACAGCCCCGAAGATACTGATGGAGCGACTGGGACTGACGCTGAACGACGCCGCATTTGCAACCAGTCTGTACTTCATCTTCCGTACCATCGGCTGTCTGACAGGCTCTTTCTTCCTGCGTGTATTGCCTAATCGTACCTTCTTTGTGATTAGCGTAGTGATGATGGCACTATCAATGTGCGGATTGTTCATCGGCACTGAGAAGTGGATACTCTACACAGCCATCGCACTGGTGGGTTATGGCAACTCCAACATCTTCTCAATCTGTTTTGCACAGGCTCTGACAGCAATGCCGCAGAAGCAGAACGAGGTATCAGGATTGATGATTATGGGACTGTTTGGCGGAACTATCTTCCCACTGCTGATGGGATTTGCCAGCGACGCCATGGGCCAGGCAGGAGCAGTCATCGTGATGGCTATCGGAGTGATTTATCTATTTACCTATATTAAAAACGTAAAAAACAACTAAGAATTATGAAGAGATATATCGTAGGCCTCGGAGAGGCTTTGTGGGATGTACTTCCCGATGGAAAGAAATTAGGTGGTGCACCAGCCAACTTCGCTTATCACGCAGGACAATTCTTAGGCAGTGATAACACCATTGCCATCAGCGCACTGGGTGAGGATGCACTGGCAGAGGAGACCATTGAAGCTCTGAAGGAGCACAACTTGAACTACCTGATGCCACGGGTACCCTACCCCACAGGCACTGTACAGGTAACCCTGACAGGCGATGGTATCCCCACTTACGACATCAAAGAGAACGTGGCATGGGATAATATCCCATTCACAGACGAGATGGACGAGATTGCCAAGAACGCACGTGCCGTATGCTTCGGATCGTTAGCACAGCGCAACGTGGTATCACGCGAAAACATCCGTAAGTTTCTCGATGCCACCCCAAAAGACTGTTTGAAGATATGCGACATCAATCTGCGCCAGCAGTTCTACTCGAAAGAGATACTGGAGGACTCATTCTGTATCTGTGACATCTTGAAGATCAACGACGAAGAGTTAGTGGTTGTTAGTCGCATGTTCGGTTACGACAGTCTGGATATGCGCGGCACCTGCGAGAAGATAGTTCAGGACTATCACCTGAAGATGCTGGTACTGACCTGCGGCACCAACGGATCGTATGTATTTACCGACGACGGGCTGACATCGTTCCAGGATACGCCAAAGGTTGAAGTTGCCGATACGGTAGGTGCAGGCGACTCATTTACAGGCTCATTCTGTGCTTCAATCATCAACGGCAATCCCGTACAGCAAGCTCATAAAACAGCTGTACAGGTAAGTGCTTACGTGTGCACTCAGAACGGTGCGATGCCAGTGATTCCTGCAGAACTGAAGAAATAAAGGCTGTACCCTCATCTCAGGCAGACATACCATCTGAATGAATAAAAATGGCTGGAAGTTTTGGAGCTTTCAGCCATTTTTACTAATTTTGCACCCGATTACTAATTATTATTACTAAAACAATGCGAAGAATCATCATCCTGATTGTCTTCATGCTGACAAGGTGGATTGTGCCAACAAACGCACAACCTCAATGCACCGTGACCCATTACGACGAAACCAATGGCATGGCACAATGGTTTGTTACCCAGATTGTACAAGACAAGAAAGGCATGATATGGTTTGCCACCTGGAACGGACTGAACCGTTTTGACGGCTACACACTGGAATGCTTCAAGACACGCGTAGGCGATGGTATCGACCTGCCTTCGAACCGCATACAGGATGCCGTACTAACCGATGATGACAACCTGCTGTGCAAGATTGAGGAGCATATATTCCTGTTTAACACGAAAACCTGTAAGTTCAGCAAGGTACAGCCCGAAGAGGAGCGCAAGCAGTTGCTGATGTTTCAGCGACGCATCACGCATCCCAGCGTACCGCATAGCGATATCTTTGAATGTCAGGATAAGTACGGCGTAAGGTGGGCTATTGGGCGCGACGGCCATATCGCCTATAAGCAGAACGGACAATGGATAACCTACCCTACCAGTATCGGGCAATACCGCTATCTGCACTACGGACTGACAGACCATCAGGGAAACGTGTGGTTCCGCAGCGAGAACTCGGTACACAAGCTGACGTTCAGTCAGAAGAGCTTCAATATGCTGCCACAGGACAAGCCCATGCATGTGCGGGCATTCTGCATCGACAACGCCAAACGGTACTGGGTCACCACACGCGACGATGCCAGCATCCGGCTTTTCGACAAAGACAACCATCTGTTAGGCTACCTGGGACGCGACGGCCGACTGCATCCATCATACACATCGTTCGGCTCGCCTATCTATCATGTGATGCAAGACACACATGGAACCTTCTGGCTGGCATCGAAACCAGATGGACTGTACAGGCTCCGTGAGCATAACGGCAGTTTCAACATCTCACACTTCTCACTAAACAGCAACGACCTATACAATATCGCAGAGGATCAATACGGGCGACTCTGGGTGGGAACCTTTGAGGGCGGTATCAACTGCATAGAACAGCCACAGGCCGAGCAACCCGTTATCAGGAATAAGAGCAACGGTCTATCATATCCACAGGATGCAGCACCAAGGGTACGACAAATCCATATTACCGAAAACGGCGTGCTGCTAGCAGCTACCAACTCCGGACTATTAGTTGCTGATGTATCGAAAAAAGACGCCCGACAAGTACGTTTTAAGCTACACAGTCGGCATGCGCAAGAGGCTGAGAGTCTGTCGAACAATGCCCTGATGTACGTACTCGAAGACAGCAAGCATCGCATCTTCATCTGTACGGAGACTGGTGGCATCGACCAGATAGCCTCAAGCAACCTCTTGGCAAAGGATCTATCTTTCAGTCATTTCAACACCGCTACCGGCTTTGCATCAGACCTGACACAATCTGCCATTGAGGCAGATGGGGCTATCTTGATAGTCAGCAGTAATCAGCTCATCAGCTGGAATCCTGACAACAAGCAAACAGCCGTGTTCGACGCCAACTATTGGAAACATTCGTTCCGCTATTCGGAAGCCATTCCTGCGAAGTTGCCTGATGGGCACATCATCTTCGGCCTGCAGGACGGCGCACTCGTGGTCGACTCGAAATCGCTCCGTAAGAGCACATTCGTGCCGCCTATCGCACTCACAGCCCTATCAATCCATAACGGCAGTCCAGACCTGGCAGTCGACGGTCTCAACACATTATTACTGAAACGACCGGAAGACCGTGACATCACCATTCATTTTGCAGCATTGGACTACGCAGACGGAGGTAGCATCAACTATGCCTACCAGTTGGGGGATGACGCATCATGGCACGAAATAGGCAAGGAGCATTCTGCCACCTTCCTTAACTTGTCGCCTGGTACATATCAGCTCAAGATACGTTCAACCAACAGTGATGGTGTATGGGCAAACAATGTTCGCACGCTAACCATCATTGTGGAGCCCACCTTCTGGGAGACACGCTGGGCACAGCTACTCTACACCCTGATACTGATAACAGCGGTTTGGGGCGTGCTACGCACCCGACGGTATATCATCAGACTGAAGCGTCGCCAGCAAGAACTGCATGAAGCCTATCTGGCATTACTCAATGCGGGTAGTGAAACACGCGACGACCATCAGGAGCCAATGCCCCGCCAAGTGATGAAACCCGAAGACGAGGCTTTCATGCAACGGGCAGTAGCCTTCATCGAGAGTCACCTGTCGGATGCCGACATCAACATAGGCGATATGGCCGAAGCAACTGCCACCAGCAGATCGGGGCTGAATCGGAAGATGAAATCGCTCTTGGGCGTTACACCACTTGACTTTATTCGTGAGGCTCGCATGCGTAAGGCATGTGCCATGCTGAAGAAAGGTCTGCTGGTAAAAGACGTAGCCTATGCCTGCGGCTTTACAGACGTGGTGTACTTCAGGAAATGTTTTAAGGCAGAAACAGGCATGACGCCCTCGGAATACAGGGATGAAAATTATGGCAGATAGGAGGTAATATTGTGTCAAATACCCAGTACTGACACAATCACCCCCTATCATTGGGATGTTTTTCCACCTGCGTTTTTTATTAATAGTGTACTTTTGCAGCCGACATTTATTTTTCATAGTACTAACTATTAATAAAAAAACAAAATTCAATGAACCAACAATTCAAAAGGTTTACAGTAGTGATAGTATCATGCATGCTATGGCTCGTGAGTTTTGCCCAGCAGACGGTAACCGGACTGGTGAAAGATGCACAGGGCGAACCTCTTATTGGTGTTAGTGTGATGGTTAAAGGTACCACGAATGGTACGGTGACCGACTTCGATGGCAAATACACCATCCTGTCAGTCAAGCCATCAACACAACTTCAGTTTTCCTACATCGGCTATCTGACCAAGACAGTCACTGTAGGCAGTCAGTCAACCATCAACGTAGTGATGGACGAGGACAACGCATCGCTCGACGAGGTGGTCGTAATCGGTTATCAGACTGTACGCCGTCGTGACCTGACAGGATCGGTGGCCTCGGTATCAGGTAAGAACGTAGCTTCGGCTCCTGTAGCCAATCTGACACAGGCGCTGCAAGGAAAACTGCCTGGTGTGAACATCGTATCGCAGGACGGCCGTCCCGATGCCTCGGTTTCTATCCGTGTACGCGGCGGTGGTTCTATCTCACAGAGCAATGAGCCACTGGTACTGATTGATGGTATCGCTGGTTCGATGAGCGATATTCCTGCCGATCAGGTAGAAAGCATCGACGTGCTGAAAGACGCCTCATCGACAGCCATCTACGGTGCGCGTGGTGCCAATGGTGTTATCCTGGTAACCACCAAAGGAGCCAAAGAGGGTAAAGTATCGGTATCGTACAACGGCTACGCCAAGTTCAACACCCCCACCAAGTATCTGGAATCGCTCTCGCCCTATGACTATTTAGCTTATACCTGGGCGGTGGCAGATGCCTATAACCCCACCTATGCCACTGAGATATCGAACTTGTTCGGACTGGCCAATGGCGGTATAGAGGCCTATAAGAACGTAAGCAAGTATGATGTACAGAAGGATGTGTATGGTAACTCTTTCTCACATAATCACGACCTGACCATCTCTGACGGCACCGATAAGACCAAGGTGCTCTTCTCAGTAAACTACATGGACGAGGAAGGACTGAAGATCAACTCGTATAAGAAACGTGCTAACATTTCGCTGAAGTTCAACCAGAAACTGGCCAAGAACCTCGATTTCGCACTTGATACACGCTACGTCGATGTGCAGAGCATGAGCAACGAGGGAACCACCAGCGGACAGGGTTCCATCCTGTCGTTCGCCTACCGTTTCCGTCCTATCGCCACAAGCGACATCAAGGGCGACCTTGGTGCCTTACGCACAGGCAATATAGATATGTATGGCCGTCAGACACTCTGGGACCGCTATAGCCCATACGAGCGCATCAAAGACTACGAGCCACTGTCAATGCGCCAGCATCTACGCGCTACAGCCTCGTTGAACTGGGGCATCGTGAAAGGACTGACCTATCACACAGATTTCACCTTAGCACGCGGCTGGAACCAGACCAAGAACTGGAGTGGCGCTACCTATTCAGACTATCTGAGCGACGAAGGCGAGAAACTGTTTGCCGGCGACGCACAGTATGCACAGGGCAAGAGTTGGAGCCTGCGTTGGACCAACACATTGAACTACGTCATTGATATCGCCAAGGGCCACAATCTGAATGTGCTGTTGGGTCAGGAGGTCACCAACTCGGGTGGCGAGAGCATCGGTGTAAACGCCAACCACTTCCCAGCCAACTTCAGCAAGGACAATGCCTTTGCCATGATCAACCAGTATGATCCTAACGCAGGCAAGACCACCAATTTCTACTCAGGATTCTCTACTCCCGAGCGTATTCTCTCATACTTCGGACGTCTGAACTACAACATGCTTGACCGCTATCTGCTCACTGTGACCATGCGTGCCGATGGTAGTTCTAAGTTCTCGCCTAAGCACCGCTGGGGTTATTTCCCTGCAGCTGCTCTGGCATGGCGCATCACCGAGGAGCCATTCATGGCCAGTGTCAAGAGCTGGCTCGACAATCTGAAACTGCGCGTATCGTATGGTACGGTAGGTAACGACGGTATCAGTGCCGACCTCTGGTCGCAGACCTGGGCAGCCGAGACCGATAACCGTTGGCGTTACATCATGAACGGTGCCTTCCTCCCCTCGTATGATCTTGCCTCGGCATCGATGGCCAACGAAGACCTGAAATGGGAGACCACCATTACACGAAACATCGGTCTGGACTTCAGTTTACTGAACGGCCGACTCTGGGGTACCATCGATGTCTATAAGAACACCACCAAGGACCTGCTGATGAACACATCGCTGCCTGGCATTACCGGCTTCACTTCGACATTCGCCAACATCGGCCAGACCAGCAACAAAGGCTTGGAGCTCTCATTGAGTGGTGTTATCTATAAAGATAACGACTGGAGTGTAACCGCCAATGCCAACATCAACTTCAACAAGGGAAATGTTGACAAATTAGCAGATGGAGTAACTGGTGAATATGGTACACAGTGGATTCAGATGCGTATGCCAAGCGACGATTATATTCTGAAAGTCGGAGAGCCCGTAGGCCTGGTATATGGTTTGGTTGCGCAGGGCTACTACACACCTGCCGACTTTGATTATGATAATGGTTGCTATACCTTGAAGAAGGGAGTTGCCGATCTGGCCTCGAACCTCTCTCAGTTCTATGGCGTGCCCAAGGACGGACGTCCAGAAGGTCAGGTGGCTTATCCCGGTATGCCCAAGTATCAGGATACAGACAATAATGGTGTGATTAACTCGGAAGACTACACCATTATCGGCGACATGAATCCTACACACACTGGCGGCTTCAATATCAATGCCACCTTTAAGGGCTTCGATCTGGGCCTATACTTCAACTGGAGTTACGGCAATAAGATCTACAACGTAAATAAGTTGGCCTCGATGTACGGTTACAAGGATAACGGTATCTTCATGAACAAACTGGATTTCATGAAGGATGCCTACAGATACTACGACATCGTGAACGGCGAACTGGTTCGCTATACAGCACCAGAGGACCTGAACCGACTGAATGCGAATGCAAAATATGCCAATGCCTACCACGAGACAGGTATCGTTTCGAGTGACGGTATTGAGAATGGCTCCTATCTTCGTTTGAACACACTCACATTAGGCTACAGTCTGCCCAAGCAGATCATCAACAAGATTGGCATGAGTAACTGCCGTATCTACGGAACGGTATATAACTTATTGACAATTACCGGCTACGACGGTCTGGATCCTGAGGTGAACACCAACAGCAATCAGGGTAACGCAGCCTATCCAACAATCGGACTTGACTGGGGAACCTATCCTCGTTCACGTTCGTTCGTAATTGGCCTGAATGTTCAGTTTTAAGAAATAATAATGACGAAATGATTATGAATACCAAAAATATAAAAACAGGCGGTTTTCTGCTTTGTGCTATGCTCTTTGCTTCGTGCAGCGACTATCTCGACGTAGAATCGCCAGCCAAAAACGATGATGCATTTGTGACATCATCAACAGACGAGACCTTCAAAGCCCTCTCATGGGCATACGCTGAATACCGACAGAACTGTGCTTCGGGCGGTAACTACCATTGGGAGGACTGCACATCGGATGCCGAATACTATCCAGAGTTCAACTCGCCTAATAACACCATCGGTATGCTGATGCCCGAAGAAACCAAGATCAGCGGCAAGCAGTCGCAGTTCAACTCGCTCTACAGCGCTCTGGCCCGCGCTCGTCGTGTGGCTGACGTCATAGCCAAAAAGGATGATTATGCCAAAGCCGTTGAAACTGGCACCACCAACATGTGGACCCAACTCTATGGCGAGGCTATGACACTTTATGCATACTGCTATTTCCACCTGACCAAGCACTATGGAGATGTGCCCTTCGGCATTGAGAACTCTGTAGCTACCGAAGGCTATCCGCTGGTATCGCGCTACGAGATCTACGATAAACTGATTGCAGAGCTGCAGGCTGTTGAGCCACTGATGTACAAGTTAGGTGAAGGCGGCATCACAGTAGAACGCATGTCACGCACATTCACTGATGGCCTGATTGGACAGATGGCTTACTACGCTGCTGGTTGGCAGACAATCCGTACGGATGTAAACGGTCTGTACGGCGACGTACAATTCGACAAACAGGGCACTGAGGCAAACGGATGTGTTTACGCTCGTCGAACCGACTACAAGACATATCTACAAACAGCCGAGAAGTATTTCTCAATGGCACTTAACGAGAATAAGGGAACCTGCCAACTGGTGACTGCCGACGGTCGTGGCTACTGCAACAACCCATTCCAGATGGTGTTCCAATATGCGCACAACAACCAGATCAGTCCAGAGTCGCTCTTCGAGATCGGCAACATGGAGACTATACAGAGTGAGCGTCCTTATAGTCAAGGCCGTCCTTCAAATGGTGGTGGTTCGAATGCAGCCCCCTGTAAGGTGTTTGGTGCCTTCCGCGTGGTGCCATCGTTCTACTACACCGGATTTGAAGATGGTGACAAACGTATGGATGTCAGTATGACCGTAACCGGCAGCAACGGCGACGGCAATGAGGTATTACTATCGTTCCTGAACGGCAATAAGTGCAAAGGCGGCATCTCCAACAATAAATGGGACGACAATCGCATGAATCCACCTTATGTCCGTGCACAGCGCCAGTCGGGTATCAACTACGTAGAACTGCGTATGGCCGACGTGATGCTGATGCTGGCAGTATGTAAAGCAGAACTGGGCACCGACAATGCCGGAGCCATCAGTCTGGTGAACCAGATACGCCAGCGCGCTTTCGGCGACAATAATCACGCCATTGCCACTGGTCTGAGTGGCGAAGCACTGCTTGATGCCATCTACAAGGAGCGTCAGCGCGAGTTACTCTTCGAGGGTACGATACGCTGGGACATGATCCTATCAGGCAAGTTCACGGAGCGCACCAACCAGATGCGCGCTCAGGTCAAGGAGATGATTGCGGGATTGAAAGCAAACGGATATTACACCTTTAACAATGGTCGCACAATCCCTGCATACGTATGGACCAAGAATGTACATCTGGAAAATCCACTTACCTTTGATGCTGATCCAACTAATGCAGCACTCTTCCCTGGCTGGAGAGGACAGTATGACTACACCACGATTACCGACGTAAAAGCAAAGGTTAAGGGCAATGACCACAATGTAGCCATTAAGGGCTTATTTAAGTATATCGATCCTGACAGTCACGAGGCTCATGCACTGGAAGCCGACGGATATGTGAAAACAAACTGGGGTATTGACGTAGTTGCCGAAGAGGCAGGCATCTACGACCGCAATCTGCTTTCAGGTCTGGGAACAGCCGGCAATGCACCACGTTATTATCATCCGATTCCATTTGAGGTACTGACACAGTCGAAAGGCCAGGTAACCAATGGCTACGGACTTCCACAGAAATAGAAGATTTTAGTTTTTGTTAGTTAGTAAGAATGTATTAAGTTATTTATTAGTACAGGTTAGTTTTAGTTTTTTGTGTAGGAGAGTGCAAGAGCATTCTCCTACTTATTCTCAAAAAAAAGAAAAAGAACTTGCGAATTATAGAAAAAATGCTTAACTTTGCATCAAAACAAATTATTTATGAATAGAATAAGATTATACTTTTTACTGCTGATGATTTGCAGTAGTGTGATGATAAATGCAGAAAACTATCCCTATCGCTCAGACTATCTGTGGCAGACTATGCCTGACCATGCGAACTGGTTGTACCAAGTAGGCGAGAAAGCAAAAATAGAGGTAACATTCTGTATCTATGGAATACCACAGAATGTTGAGGTAAACTACGAAATTGGCCCCGACATGATGCCAGCGACATCGAAAGGAAAAGTTTGGCTGAAGAACGGACGTGCCATCATTGATATGGGCACCATGAAGAAACCTGGATTTCTGGACCTAAGACTGACAGCTCAGGTAAACAATCAGAGCTATCAACACCACGTTAAAGTGGGTTTCTCACCAGAAAAGCTGAAACCTTACACGGCGGATCCAAAAGACTTTGATACCTTCTGGAAAGCCTGTCTGGACGAAGCGAGGCAGACACCAGTATCCTACACCTGTAAGAAAGTGGACGCCTACTGCACTGACGAGACCGAGACCTATCTATTAAAAATCAAGACCGACAGACGCCATAGTATTTATGCCTACCTGTCGAAACCTAAGGCAGAAGGGAAATATCCCGTAGTCCTTTGCCCGCCGGGTGCAGGTATCAAGACCATCAAAGAACCGATGCGCAACATCTTCTATGCCAAGAACGGCTTTATCCGGTTGGAGATGGAAATACACGGTCTGAACCCAGAAATGACCGACGAACAGTTCAAGGAAATCACAACGGCCTTTGACTACGAGAACGGCTACCTGACAAACGGTCTCGACGACAAAGACAACTACTACATGAAGCACGTCTATGTAGCCTGCGTACGCGCCATAGACTTCCTCTGTGCGCACCCTGACTGGGATGGCCAAAACGTGTTTGTACAGGGTGGCAGTCAGGGCGGCGCCCTCTCACTTATCACAGCAGGGCTCGACAGTAGGGTAACTGCCTGCGTGGCCAATCATCCTGCACTGAGCGACATGGCCGGCTATCTGGATAATCGTGCCGGTGGGTACCCGCACTTCAACCGCCTGAAAAACATGTTCACCCCTGAGAAGGTAAAGACAATGGCCTACTACGATGTCGTAAACTTCGCACGGCGCATCACCTGTCCGGTATATCTGACGTGGGGATATAACGACAACGTATGTCCACCAACAACCAGCTATATCGTATGGAACATCATCACTGCCCCAAAGGAATCGCTGATAACTCCCATCAATGAACATTGGACGACTAACAAGACCAATTACGGACAGATGACCTGGCTCAAGAAACAAAAACGCTAATAAGTTCCGTGTAAGGAACTACTGATCAATGCGATAGCGATGCCGATGCTAACATTTTACATTCGACTCGACAACAGGTTCTTCAATGCCTCGATAGGAATGAGACTGTAGCCTATCTGGAAAAGAAAAATGATATGTCGGAGTGACAAATGAGCCACTCCGACATAAAATTTTATATTCTTTAACCTAAAAAGAATTGTGTGCGCGCAAAATATTGCCAATCGTCACTTGTCTATTCAAGAATAATTAGTATCTTTGCAGCGCATTTTTAAAAATATCTTTTAAAGGATAATATTTACATTTAAAAATAGATTAGTAATATGGCAAAGTTAGATTTGACTCAGTATGGCATCACTGGTTCAACCGTGATTGCACACAATCCATCGTATGAGACTCTGTTTGCAGAGGAGACAAAGGCTGGACTCGAGGGTTTCGACAAGGGCGTAAACACCGAGCTCAACGCTGTAAACGTAATGACTGGTATCTACACCGGCCGTTCACCTAAGGACAAGTACATCGTAAAGGATGCACAGAGCGAGGATAAGGTATGGTGGACCACTGAGGAATACAAGAACGACAACCACCCCATGAGCGAGGAGGTTTGGAAGCAGGTTAAGGACATCGCTATCAAGGAGCTTTCTAACAAGAACCTCTATGTAGTTGATGCTTTCTGCGGTGCTAACGAGGCTACACGTCTGGCTGTTCGCTTCATCGTTGAGGTAGCATGGCAGGCACACTTCGTAACAAACATGTTCATCCAGCCTACAGCTGAGGAGCTGGAGAAGTTCGAGCCTAACTTCGTTATCTATAACGCCTCTAAGGCTAAGGTTGAGAACTACAAGGAGCTGGGTCTGAACTCAGAGACTTGTGTTGCCTTCAACACAACAAGCCGTGAGCAGTGCATCATCAACACATGGTACGGTGGTGAGATGAAGAAGGGTATGTTCTCAATGCAGAACTACTATCTGCCTCTGCAGGGTATCGCTTCAATGCACTGCTCTGCTAACACCGATATGGAGGGTAAGAACACCGCTATCTTCTTCGGTCTGTCTGGTACAGGTAAGACCACTCTGTCAACCGATCCAAAGCGTTTGCTGATTGGTGACGACGAGCACGGATGGGACGACGAGGGTGTATTCAACCTCGAGGGCGGTTGCTACGCTAAGGTTATCAACCTTGACAAGGAGAGCGAGCCCGACATCTACAACGCTATCCGCCGCGACGCTCTGCTCGAGAACGTAACAGTAGCTGAGGATGGTAAGATCGACTTCGCTGATAAGAGCGTTACCGAGAACACTCGTGTATCATATCCTATCAACCACATCGAAAAGATTGCCCAGAAGGTAAATGGCAAGAGTGCTGGTCCTGACGCTAAGAACGTTATCTTCCTGTCAGCTGACGCATTCGGTGTACTGCCCCCAGTATCTATTCTGACTCCTGAGCAGACCAAGTACTACTTCCTCTCTGGTTTCACAGCTAAGTTGGCTGGTACAGAGCGCGGTATCACAGAGCCCACTCCTACATTCTCTGCTTGCTTCGGCCAGGCATTCCTCGAGCTGCACCCAACAAAGTATGCTGAGGAGCTGGTTAAGAAGATGGAGAAGAGCGGTGCTAAGGCATACCTCGTAAACACTGGTTGGAACGGTACTGGTAAGCGTATCTCTATCCGCGATACTCGTGGTATCATCGACGCTATCCTGGGTGGTGCTATCCTGAGCGCTCCTACCAAGAAGATTCCTTTCTTCGACTTCGAGGTTCCCACACAGCTTGAGGGCGTAGACACCAACATCCTCGATCCTCGCGACACTTATGCTAACGCAGCAGAGTGGGAGGAGAAGGCTAAGGATTTGGCTGGCCGCTTCATCAAGAACTTCAAGAAGTACGAGGGCAACGAGGCTGGTAAGGCTCTGGTAGCTGCAGGTCCAAAGCTCTAATGCTTAGGAGCGGAAGCAACTTCGCCCTATGCAGGGCAAAGATTGCAGGTCCAAAGCTCTAATAGATAGTCATATAGATTATTTGACTTACATCAAAATAAAGGGCGATTTCTTCGGGAATCGCCCTTATTTTAATTCCAAAAACCTAAACTAACTTAAAATCGGTCAAATTATGGCATATTTTCATTAATTATACACAGAAAATTTCTCATATTTGCAGAAATGTGCGTAAATTTGCAGCCGAATTGTCATAATATAGAATATTGACTCAATGAAAAGATATATTTCTACGCTCTGTATGATGCTGGCAGGCGCTCTTCTCATGACCTCATGTCTGAAGAGTAGCGATGAAGACACCACCCAGTATTACAACGACACTGCCGTTGTCCTGTTTCAGTTGGCAACGGTGAATCGCTACGTTCAGACCACATCAAAATCGGGTGCCGACTCCATCGCGAAGAAAACACTCTCAAATCCTGTGGTCTTCACCATCGATCAGGCAAAGCATCTGATCTATAATACAGACTCGCTGCCATCAGACTGCGACCTGCAACACGTTCTGGCAACTATCAACAGCAAGAACGCAGGCACTGTAGTAATTAACTATCCTGCAAGCGACGGTCAGGATTCGCTGCTCTATTACAGCAGCACTGACTCTATCAATTTCGAGAAGCTAAAGGAGTTACGCGTCTATTCACAGGATGGTGCTGGCTATCGTAGCTATCAGGTAACCATCAATGTACACCACGCAGTAACAGACAAGATGATCTGGGAGCAGAAGACATTAGCCGATCTGCCTACAGACAGCCAAAAAGCAATCTGGGAAGAGCAGGTTTCAAAAGCAGGCTTGAAGCAGTTGATCGGATATGGCACAGAAGAAGGCTATGCTTTTGGTAATGATGGCTTGCTGATGGTCAGCAAGGATCTAGGAGATACATGGACTGCCGATAAGCTCGACGACGATGCCAGTTGGTTGCCTACGGACAATATTGCATTTGTATCATGGCCTTTTGCCGCAAACGCCTCGACTGATTACCAGTTGCTGGTAGGCACAAGCGACAAGAACAACAAAGCCTGCATCGTATGGCGCAAGATTGCAGAATATGCCGAGAACAGTCTGCCATCAAAATGGGTTCTTATACCGTTAGAAGATCACAACCAGTATTATCTGCCAAAGATGGAGAACATCAATCTGGTTTACTTCAACAATCAGGCACTTGCCATCGGAAGTGATCAGAAGATATATGTAAGTCGCGATCAGGGCATCACCTGGAAGACTTCTTCGAAATATACGTTGCCCGAAGGGCTGAACTCAAGCAATCTCAGTGCCACAACCGACAAAGACGGATATCTCTGGTTAGTAGACAAGGATACCGATAAAGTTTGGCGAGGCCTGATCATAGAATAATGCAGAAAAGGCTATTGGCAATCATCTTCATCATGGCCACAACGGTGGCTGCCAGTGCCCAGGACGAACCTGAGTACAAATTGGAGATAGGTGCCGGCATTGGACTGATAAGTTACGTAGGCGACTACAACAGCAGTCTGATAAAAAATGAGCAGCCGTGGATGACGGTGATAGCCAAATATCGATTAGACCCGAGAGTGGCAATAGGTCTGAATATCGGTACTGGCAAGATAAAAGGAGCAACAGAGGGCACCAACGCCTGGTATCCTATAACGACCTACGCGTTTGACCACCGCATCACAGAGGCCGACCTACGATTAGAATACAACTTCTGGCCATATGGTACCGGCAACGAATACAGAGGTGCACAACGCCTGACACCGTTTATCACAGCTGGATTAGGAGCCACCATCTATGGTGGACCTGAGAAGGGAGCCACAATGAACCTGCCCATAGGCGCAGGCGTGAAATATAAGATTGGTGACCGTTTGAACCTGATAGCAGAATGGGCCATGCGTTTTACGCTGAGCGACAAGCTGGACGGCAGCAAAGACCCCTACGGCATTAAGAGTAGCGGATTGTTTAAGAACACCGACTGCTACAGCGTACTCCAGATAGGTTTAAGCTATGACCTCTGGGAAAAATGCAAGACGTGTAACCAAGAGTAAAAATTGAAAAAGTAAATATTGATATATATGAAGGAACTTTTAGACATGAACAGGATTCCCCAGCACATTGCCATCATTATGGACGGCAACGGACGTTGGGCGATGGATCGCGGATTGGATCGTACTTTTGGCCATAAAGCCGGACTTGATAATCTGGAGCAAGTAACTACAGTATGTTCCAACCTCGGTGTAAAGTACCTGACGGTATACGCCTTCTCAATAGAGAACTTCAACAGACCTGCCTATGAGGTGGAGGCTCTGATGGGGCTGGTACTCAGTTTCTTCAAGATGCAGTTGTTCCATAATAACAACGTCAGCTTCCATGTAGTAGGCGATGTTGAAAGACTTCCACAGAGCGTACAGGACAAGCTGCGCTCTATGGTAGAAGAGACAGCCATGTACGATGGTATGGCAATGACCATCGCTATGCCCTATTCTTCAAAACAAGAGTTAGTTAACGTTTCAAAAACCATAGCTCGCAAGGTACAGAACGGAGAAATGAACATTGACGACATTACTGAAGATACCATCAGCGAGAACCTATGGACAAATTGGATGCCCGACCCCGACCTGCTTATCCGTACTGGTGGCGAGGTGCGCATATCTAATTACCTGCTATGGCAGTGCGCGTATTCCGAGTTCTATTTCTGCGATTGCTACTGGCCCGATTTCTCGGAGGAAGAACTACATAAGGCCATCATCAGCTATCAGAATCGTCAGCGCAGATTCGGAAAGACCGAGGCTCAGATAGAAGCAGAAGCAGAAGAAGAAGAAGTGAATAACAAATAGTGATTAGTGAATAATTAAACAAAATGTTATATAATATAATAAGGTATATAGACGTGAAAAGCGAACTGATGGTGAAAGTAGTAGTTTTACTATTCACTATTAACTGTTCACTATTCACAGCTTTCGCTCAGGATAAGATCGTAAACCCCGACATTTCATATGCCGGTACACCTCGCTCATGCGAGATTGGCGGCATAGCCGTTAAAGGTGTAGAAGGATACGAAGATTATGTATTGGCCGGACTCTCAGGACTGACCGTAGGACAGGAAATCGAGCTGCCAGGCAGCCAGATTACAGAGGCCGTTAAGCGCTACTGGCGCAACGGTCTGTTCTCAAAGGTACAGATAACCGCCGACTCAATCGTTGGCAACAAGGTCTATCTCTGCATTCATCTGGGATTGCGCCCACGTATCAAGAACATCAACTACAACGGTATCAAGAAGGCAGAGCGCGAGGATATGGAGGCCAAGTTGGGAATGGTGAAAGGTATGAGCCTGACACGTAATATCATTGACCGCGCTAAGATTCTGGCTAAGAAATACTTCGATGAGAAGGGTTATAAGAATGCTGAAATCGAGATTATTCAGCACGAGGATGCCGCAGGACAGGTAACACTGGATGTAAACATCGACAAGAAAGCCAAGATGAAAGTACGCAATCTGGTTTTCGAGGGTAACGAGAAGCTTACCAGCAAGAAGATCAAAGGTTCGATGTTTGGCAAGGGTGCTTTCGGAAAGATTCACGAAGCAGGCAAACTAACCAACTTCTTCAAGGCCAAGAAGTTTACTGACGAGCGCTATAAAGAGGCTAAACAGGCTCTGATTGACAAGTATAATGAGCTGGGATTCCGCGATGCGACAATCATCGAGGACTCTGTTTATTCGTTCGACGACAAGCACGTCAATATCCTGGTAAAGATTGACGAAGGCGAAAAGTATTTCGTACGTAACATCACCTGGGTAGGAAACACCGTCGTAACCACCGACTATCTGAATGCCGTATTGGGCATGAAGAAGGGTGACGTGTACAACCAGAAGCACATAGACAAACGACTGAAGGAAGATGAGGATGCCGCAGGCAACTATTACTATAACAATGGTTACGTATTCTCGAACATCGATCCAGTAGAAGTCAACATTGACGGCGACTCTATCGATATAGAGATGCGCATCACCGAGGGTCCACAGGCCCATTTGAACCACGTACGCATCTATGGTAACGACCGCTTGTATGAAGAGGTGGTTCGCCGCGAGTTGCGCACTAAGCCAGGCGACCTGTTCAACAAGGAAGCCCTGACCCGTTCAGTACGTGATATTGCCTCTATGGGATTCTTTGATCCTGAGAAGGTTGTTCCAGATATCAAGCCTAACGTAGAGGATGGTACAGTTGACGTAAACTGGAAACTGGAGCAGAAGTCGAATGACCAGCTGGAGTTCTCGTTAGGATGGGGACAAACAGGTATCATCGGTAAGATTGGTATTAAATTCAACAACTTCTCTATCCGCAACCTGTTCGGTAAGAACAAGCTGCACCGCGGTATTCTGCCTTATGGTGACGGCGAGCAATTAGGATTCAGTTTCCAAACCAACGGTAGCTACTATAGCTCGCTGAGTGCTAATTATGGTACCAACTGGTTTGGCGGCAAGCGGCCTAACAGTCTTAACATAGGTGTGTTCTACTCTAAGCAGAGCGACATCTCGAGCTACTACCGCAATAACGCCTTCTACAACAACTACGCAATGTACAGCTACGGCTACGGCGGCTACAACCCCTACTACTATAACTACGAGTCGATGCTTGATGACGACAAGACCATGACAGTATTCGGCGCATCACTTGGTTGGGGTAAGCGTCTGCGCTGGCCTGACGACTACTTCCAGTTGTCTATGCAGCTCGGCTACTCACGCTACATGCTGCGCGACTGGAGCTACTTCTATATCCACAACGGTAACTGTAACAACATCAACCTGGGTCTGACCCTGAGTCGTACATCTACCGACAACCAGCTGTTCCCACGCCGCGGATCAGAGTTCATGGCTTCGGTAACCGTTACACCACCCTGGTCGCTCTTCGATAAGAAGGATTATAAGAACCTGGCCAAGAATTCTAACTCGGCTACCTACGAGGATGAATTGCAGGATGTTTACCGCTGGATTGAATATCACAAGTGGAAGTTTAAGAGCCGTACCTTTACAGCCCTCACCAACGGACAGAAGTGCTTTGTACTGATGACCCGTGTAGAGATGGGCCTGCTGGGCAGCTACAACAATGATAAACGCTCGCCATTCGAGACCTTCTATGTGGGAGGTGACGGTATGAGTGGCTACTCTTACGGATACTCTGAGGAGACCATCGGACTGCGCGGTTACGACAATGGTGCACTCTCCTACTCTTCGGCCTACGAGACCATGATGAAGGGCGGAACCATCTCGTCGTACAACTCATACGCTTATGACCGCTTTACCCTTGAGTTGCGCTATCCGTTCATGCTGGGTAACACCACTATCTACGGACTCGGATTCCTGGAGGCTGGTAACGCATGGGCTAATGCCAAAGACTTCAACCCATTCAAGATGAAGCGTTCGGCCGGTATCGGTGTTCGCATCTTCCTGCCAATGGTTGGACTGATGGGTATCGACTGGGCATATGGTTTCGACAATGTATACACCAGCCAGTACGGTGCTCAGAAGAAGGGTGGAAGCAACTTCCACTTCATCCTCGGTCAAGAGTTCTAATGTAAGCAAAACTTTTAAACCTATTGATAGTTTTCACGTCAAAGTGATATAACACTTAAAATAGAATGGTTATGAAGAAACTGATTATTTGCGCACTCTGCGCCATCCTCGGATGGACAGCAGCTTCGGCTCAGAAGTATGCCGTGGTAGATATGGAGTATATCCTGAAGAACATTCCTGCCTACGAGCGTGCCAACGAACAGCTCGGTCAGGTGTCGAAACAGTGGCAGTCGGAGGTTGATGCCCTGAACACCGAGGCTCAGACACTTTATAAGAACTATCAGAAGGAAGTAGTATTCCTGTCGAAGGATCAGAAAAAAGCCAAACAGGACGCCATTGTTGAGAAGGAAAAGCAAGCTGCCGAACTGAAGAAGCACTACTTCGGTCCTGACGGAGAACTCTTCAAGAAGCGCACAGCGCTGATGTCGCCCATACAGGACGAGGTCTATAACGCTATCAAAGACATTGCGGAACTGCGAGGCTACCAGCTGGTACTCGATCGCGCCAGCGACTCCAGTATCATATTCAGCTCTCCAAAGATAGATATCTCATCAGAGGTACTTCGCAAACTCGGATATTCGAATTGATAATTAAAAGTAGAAATAATAATTAAAACCAATAAGAAAATGAAAAAATTGATTATCTGCGCTATTTGCGCAATCTGCGGTTTCGCAACCGCTAACGCACAGGGAAAGTTCGGCCATGTGAACACCCAGGAGATCATGCAGGCTATGCCGGAGTTTACAAAGGCTCAGAACGAGATCAAGGCCCTGCAGGACCAGTATGAAGCTGACCTAAAGAGCATGCAGGACGAACTGCAGAAGAAGGGCGAGGCTTTTGAGAAGGAGCAGGCTAACCTGCCAGAGAACATCAAGCAGCGTCGTCAGCAGGAGCTGCAGGATATGTACACAAAGATTCAGCAGAGCTATCAGGACAACCAGCAGGCTCTGGGCAAGGCTTCTCAGGAGAAGATGCAGGCCATCCAGGGTAAGATTCTTGATGCCATCAAGGCTGTGGGACAGGCTGGTCAGTACGTTTACATCATGGAGAACAACTCGCTTCCTTACATCAGCACAACTCTCTCTACCGATGTAACTGCTCAGGTAAAGGCCAAGTTAGGTCTGAAATAATCCGTAAGTCAAATCTCAAAAAACAAGCAACATGAAAAGATTCCTCGTACTTCTTGTGGCATTTGTATCGCTCTCTGCTTTTGCTCAGGACGTAGCCACTCCATCAAGTTCAATCAAGTTTGGCTATCTCAGCTATAAGGCTGCCATCCAGTCGATGCCCGACTATTCGCTGGTTCAGCAGCAGATGATAGAGCTGAAGGCAAAGTATCAGGCCGAGGCTAAGCGCGTAGAAGACGAATTCAACAGGAAGTACGAGGATTTCCTTGAAGGTCAGCGCGACTTCCCTAAGAGCATTCTGCAGAAGCGCCAAAGCGAGTTGCAAGAGTTAATGAACTATAACATCGCCTTCAAGAATAAGAGTCTCGAGCAGTTGGCACGCGATGAGGAGGCAGCTTATGCTCCTCTCTACGACAAGTTGAACGAGGTTCTGGCAGCTATCGGACAGGAACAGGGCTATGCCTTTATCCTTGACACTGATGTAAAGGCTCTGCCTTTCATCAACCCCGCTATGGGCGAAGATATCAATCAGGCTGTAAAGAATGCGCTCACTGCCGAGTAATCCAGGACCGATTGGAGTCTTCGATAGCGGATACGGCGGACTGACTATCCTGCATGGCATCCGTCAGCTGCTTCCCGAATACGATTATCTTTATTTGGGCGATAATGCCCGTGCACCTTATGGACCACGATCGTTCGACGTGGTCTATGAGTTTACACGTCAGGCCGTCATCAAACTCTTTGAGATGGGTTGCCACCTGGTGATATTAGGCTGTAACACCGCCTCCGCTAAAGCCTTGCGTACCATCCAACAGAACGACCTGCCGAAGATTGACCCAGATCGCCGCGTGTTAGGCATTATCCGCCCGACAGCCGAGGTGATTGGCGAGTTAACCACCTCTAACCATGTAGGCGTATTAGCTACTGAAGGCACTATCAAGAGTGAGAGCTACGATCTGGAGATTCATAAACTACATCCAGACATAGAAGTATCGGGCGTGGCTTGCCCCTTCTGGGTGCCACTGGTAGAATACAATGAGGCCGACTCGCCAGGAGCCGATTACTTCGTCAAGAAGCGCATCGATGAAATCATGCGCAAGGATCCCAAGATAGACACCATCATCTTAGGCTGCACCCACTATCCTTTGTTGATGCCTAAGATTCTGAAGTATCTCCCAACAGGTGTTCGCGTCGTACCACAAGGCGAATACGTAGCCGAAAGCCTGAAAAGCTATCTCGAGCGCCATCCTAACATTGAACAGCGCTGCTCTAAAGGGGCTGGTGTACACTACCTCACCACAGAGAATCCCCAGAAGTTCAAGGAACAAGCCCAGATTTTCCTCCACGAACCTGTAGAGGTCGAAAACATCACGTTAGGATAGTTTTTACTATCATCGCGCTTTAGGCATTGTACCTGCAAACCCAAGAAAACCATTAAAAAAAGTTAAGTACCCGCATATTCTTACAGAATCTTTGGCATTTATTAAGAATTAAAACTATCTTTGCAAAAATATTACCACATTAATTAAAAGCTAAGAAATTATGAAGAAACTATTTTTTGCCGCACTGCTCGTTTCTGTAGCAGCATCAGGCTACGCTAAAAAGAAGTTGGCCATTACAGCTAATGGCGAGTCGCTTCAGGCTCTAACACAGGTTACGGATAATGAAGAGCCATGCCTCTACCCATTTGGTGGCGATAATGGTACTGCCCTTTTCTTCTGTGCCCGTGAGAATAAGAGATGGTATAACATCTACAAGAAAGACAATCCTTTCTCTGCAGCTATGACTCAGAAGACAAGCGGAAAGAATCTGAACTATGGTCCTGTATATTGCGCAGCCACAGACAAGATTGCCTTCCGTTGCCAGCTTGAAGGTAGCAGCACCTCCGACATCTATATGATGACCGATGGAAAGGGAAAGGCACTTAACCAGATTACCGAGTCATCGAATGCTTTCGAAGGTTCACCCAGCTTCAACCCCGAAGGCACACTGCTGGTATACAGCAAGGTGCAGTATTCATACTACAGATCATACAATTTCTGGGGCGGTCTGTTTGGTGCAGCCAATACAGTAGTCGTTGCCAACAGCGAAATCTGGATGAAGAACCTGAAGACTGGCGAAACCACACTTCTGGGTGCAGGCGCTTGCCCAAGATTCTCACCCGACGGCACCAAGATTGCTTATGTAAAGTATTCGTCTGATGCTAAGAGTACCAGTATATGGACTATGAATACAGATGGTAGCGAGCCTATCCAAATCACAGATGCCAAGAAGGGCTTTGCCTTGAATCCCTGCTGGAGTCCTGACGGAACAAAGTTGGTGTTCCAGTCTTCTAAGAAAGATAAGAAGGACTACGACATCTATATCATCGACATTGATGGCAACAATCTCGTTCAGGTAACTATCAACAAGTCGTACGATGGTATGCCTTACTGGACAAAGGATAATTTCCTCTACTTCGTATCAGACCGTGGTAATACTGAGGAGAATCTGCAGATCTGGCGATTCAAGATGGAAGAATAATACATCTATAAGATAAAAGAAAAAGCAGCCCGCTTATTAGCTACGGGCTGCTTTTGTTTTTATTTCAGTTTAAGATGTTCCCAATCGGCTTGCAACGTAGTGGAAGTCTGGATAGTAGGTGTCTGACTCTTCCTGTTCACGATGATTGACTGCTGACGCACATTCTGTCTGACAAACTCACTCAGTTCGCCTAAAGTACAATCACCACGTGATTCCTGCAGTTTCTTCAGCAGGAAGTACGTAAACAATCCATGGCCCTTTTCCTTATAGGGGTATGCGGTTTCATCGCCAGTTGCAGCCGAGAAGACCACCATATTCCCACGAGGCATCTGGCTCTTTGCCTTGATGGCAACACCTCTTGCTGCCATAAGCATTCCTTTACCACGTTTAGTGCCAGAGAAGCAGGCATCCATAAACACCACAACACTCTTGGCACCTAACTCGCCAAGTTCCTTATACAAGCGACTTACCGGATAGCAGGCCTCAACATATCTCCCATCAGCATCTACTGGTAAGAGATAGGCATCGAGTGTTGCCTCATCAGGCACGCCATGACCAGCATAATAGAATATCACATTCAGATTTCCCTCGTATGCATCGGCAATACTTTTAATATCCGAAATGGCAGACAACATGGTACCAAAGGTTACGTTATCATACTTACGAATATTCTGAGCCGGAATGCCCAATGTCCTTTGGCAATAAGCAGCAACAGTCTTGGCATCATTGCTCGCAAAGGGCACCTCTGAAACCTTCTGATACTTCTCGTTACCGATAACTACTACAAACGTGTTATTATTTACCGCATCAGTTGTTGGAATTTCTGTATCTATCGTTAAATCCGCATTGGCAACAACGGGCTTGGTTTGCTTCTTGTTTTTTTCTGGGGCGTTACTGACAACAGGAAGACTGATTTCAGGAAGTTCGATATCAACTGATGCAGAGGCTGTATCTTCATTCATTGCTATCGACTGATACTGCTTACCATTGACCTTAACCCTAAGTGCAACAAGCTTCAGTCCGTCAACCGTAGCCACGTAATCGCCATCAAGAGTTGCAGTAGCAAAACGGCTCTTAAATGCAGGCGCATCATCCAGCGAAACCTGAACATACTGCTTACCATAGTTCGTCTCAATGGCATATAGTTGGTAGTCTGCATCATAGGCGCCCAGCTTTGGAGTCAGACTATTCTTTCTAGTATAGTCCTTAATAGCCTCAGCCATCAATTCCTTGGTCTTTTTATCTTGATTATCTTTAGTAATTCGCGCCTGATACTGAGCCGTTGTTTCAAACTCACGCTTTTTCTGCCACTCCTTCAGTTTGGGCATAATATACCTTCTGGCAGCCAGTTCAAACTCGTTACCCTCTTTCTCCTTGACATCAGTAGAAAAAGCACATTGGAAGAACACATCTTCGCCTAACTTGATATCAGAGCGCAAACCTTCGAAATTAGCTAACTTATTGCAGTAGCGGAAGGCACCTCGTCCCAAAGTCATAACAGAAGGTGCCAGTCTAACGCTCTTCAATGTCGTACAACCCTCAAAGGCAAAATCCTGTATCTCAATCACTGAGTTTGGGATGTCAACACTCTTCAACATCGTACAGAACTCAAAAGCCCACTTACCGATCACCTTTACCGATGAAGGAATCACTATTTTAGTCAAACCTGTACATCCTTTGAAGGCCATATTACCTATAGCAGTTACCGTATTAGGTATCTCAACGCCCTTCAGCCATGTATAATCCTGAAAGGCATCACCTATCGATGTCACAGTATAGGTAACACCCTTAACGGTGATGTCGCCGGGAATTACCACATAAGTGTAATCATATGGTTTCCTGACATTCCGAGCAACCTCTACTGTTGTAGGCGACGTACGTCTGAATGTAAGTTTCTGTCCATCAGGGCACTTGTGTTCAAAGAAATCCTGACCGAATGTGCTAACACTGCACACTACTGCCATCATCAACAACAACCGTCTCATCTTATATCGTTTTAGATTTTGTGCACAAAGTTACACAAATTTTCTAAACATTCACAAGAAAGAAGAAAAAAAATAGCTACCATACACGTTTCATATTCCTCGGATGATGCTCGAGGATTTCCTGACGGAGGGTCGAGGTATCGATGTGGGTGTAGATTTCTGTAGTACCAATATCCTCATGACCAAGAAGAGCCTGGATGAATCGGAGGTCGGCGCCACCTTCTAAAAGGGCGGTGGCGAAGGAGTGGCGAAGGGTGTGAGGAGAGATCGTCTTCTGGATGCCAGCCTCCTTGGCCTGAGCCTTGATCATGATGAGAATCATGGTACGCGTAAGATGAGCGCCACGACGATTCAGAAACACATAATCCTCCTCGCCAGGCTTAATCTTCATCAGGTTACGGTCATCGAACCAGAAGCGCAGTTCTTGAATGGCCTTAGGCGAGATAGGAACCAAACGTTCCTTCTTACCCTTACCCAGCACCCGCACATATTCTTCGTCGATATAGAGGTCGGAAAGTTTCAGATTGACTAATTCGCTGACACGTAACCCACAAGAGAAGAGTACTTCGATGATGGCGCGATTTCGATGCCCTTCCCATTTCGAAAGGTCGATGTTGGCTTCAAGTCGATCGACTTCATCGGTTGTAAGCACCTCTGGCAGATGGTCGCCAATCTGCGGCGACTCTAACAACTCGGTAGGATCGTCATCACGATAGCCATCTAATTGTACAAACTTAAAAAAACTACGGATACCGCTCAGAATACGACATTGTGACCGAGGATGGATACCTATATCGTGAAGCCCTGCCGAGAAATGCTCCAAATCACTCAAGGTCACATCAGCAATAGCAATATGCTCTTTCTCCATATAATCGAGCAGTTTACGAAGGTCGCGCTGATAAGCATCGAGCGTATTGCCCGACATGTTGCGTTGCAGCTTCAGATAGCGCACATAAGCCCTTACAATGTCTTTTTCTCCACTCATGGTCATAAATTTGGTGCAAAAATAATACATTTTTTCAATAAATTTGGATTTTTGCTCACTTATTCGTACCTTTGCAGCCGTATTAATACAAAGTTACAAAAATGAAGATTCTGATTATCAATGGTCCGAACCTGAACTTGTTGGGCCAGAGAGAGCCAGGCATCTATGGTTCGTCGTCGTTCGACGCCTACCTGCCTGAGTTGCGTAAGCGCTTTGCCGACATCGACATCGAGTACTATCAGAGCAACGTTGAGGGTGAGCTGATTAACAAGATGCAAGAGGTTGGCTTCAGCTACGACGGCATCGTACTGAATGCTGGCGCCTACACTCACACATCCATCGCTTTGCAGGACTGTATCCGTTCACTCAAAGCACCTGTAATCGAGGTGCATATCTCGAATGTGCACCAGCGCGAGGAATTCCGCCACAAGTCGATGATCTCATGCGCCTGCAAGGGTGTTATCCTCGGCTTTGGTCTCGACTCATACCGTTTGGCTATAGAAGCGCTGAGAGGATGACGCTCGACGAGTATATCCTGCAGCATACGGAGCCAGAGCCCGACTACCTGTACCGACTATGGCGAGCCACCCACATACACACCATTCACGGGCGTATGGCGAGTGGACACCTGCAAGGTAGGCTACTCAAGATGCTGGTAAAGATGATTCGTCCTCAGAACATCCTCGAGATAGGCACCTTTAGCGGCTACAGCGCCATATCGATGGCAGAGGGACTGGACGAAGGCGGACGCCTATATACTTTCGAAATCAACGACGAGATGGAGGACTTTACCCGTCCGTGGATAGAAGGTTCGAGCGTGGCTGATAAGATCAACTTCATCATCGGCGACGCCCTGGAAGATGCTCCCAAGTTGGGTATTGAGTTCGATCTGGCTTTCATGGACGGCGATAAGCGCACCTATCGTGACTGCTACGAAATGGTGATGAGCATACTGAAGCCTGGCGGTTTTATACTGGCCGACAACACACTCTGGGACGGTCATGTAGTGGATCATGCCTACGACAAAGACCGGCAGACCCAGGGAATAGAGACATTCAACGACTACATAGCCCGCGATCAGCGTGTAGAGCAAGTGATACTGCCACTGAGAGATGGACTGACATTGATACGGAAGAAATAAAAAGGCAAAAAGTAAAAAGGTAAAAAATGCAAGAGACAAGACAAAACAAGATTGCGAGAATGCTCCAGAAAGAGCTCTCGTTGATATTCCAGCAGCAGACACGTGCCACTCACGGCGTCATGATATCTGTAACACGTGCCAAGATATCACCCGACCTGAGCATCTGCACCGCCTATCTCAGCGTATTCCCCAGTGAGAAGGGCGAAGAGATCCTGGCTAACATCAATGCTAACAGCAAACAGATCAGATACGAGTTGGGCACACGTGTAAGAAACCAGATGCGCATCATCCCAGAACTGCGATTCTTTATCGACGACTCGCTCGACTATATCGAGCATATTGATGAACTGCTGAAGAAATAATGAAACGAATGTTCGGCGTAGTCAACTTTCCGTTCTTCATAGCCCGCAGGTATCTGTTCTCAAAGAAATCCACTCATGCCATCAATGTCATCAGTGGAATCTCTGTTGTTGGTGTCGCCATAGCTACGATGGCGCTGATAGTCACGTTATCGGTCTTCAACGGTTTCCACGACCTGGTGGCCACATTCTTCACCAGCTTCGATCCACAACTGAAGGTGGTACCTACTGAAGGAAAAACGGTAGCCGCCGATGATCCGATACTGACACAGATTCGCCAGCTGCCTCAAGTAGAGGTTGCCACAGAGAGCGTTGAGGATATGGCACTTGCCATCTATCGTGATCGACAGGCAATGGTTGTCATCAAAGGCGTTGACGACAACTTCGACCAGCTGACCCACATTAACGAGATTCTTGTGGGCGATGGCGATTTCAGCCTGCACGCTGCCGATATGGACTATGGCACACTTGGCATACGACTGGCCGAGACTCTTGGTACAGGCTATACCTACGAAGAGCCTATCCACATCTATGCACCCAAGCGCGAAGGACAATTGGATATGACAAACCCTGACGATGCTTTTGAAGAGGATGAACTCTACTCACCTGGTGTACTGTTCAACGTCAAGCAATCACGTTACGACAAGAACTACATCCTGACAAGCATCTCGTTTGCACGCCGTATCTTCGGACAACAGGGCATGCTATCGTCGCTCGAGCTCAGGCTGAAGCCTGGCAGTCATTTCGACGAAACAAAGGAGCAGATCAAACAACTATGCGGCGATAAGTTTACAGTAAAAGACCGTTTCGAGCAGCAGGACGACACCTTCAAGATCATGAAGATAGAGAAGTTAATCGCCTATATCTTCCTCACCTTTATCCTCATGGTGGCCTGCTTCAATATCATCGGCTCGCTCTCAATGCTGATTATTGACAAAAAGGACGATGTGGTGACACTACGTAATCTGGGTGCATCCGACAAACAGATCATCCACATTTTCCTGTTCGAAGGGCGAATGATATCCGCGATCGGTGCCATCCTTGGCATTGTCACCGGACTGGCACTATGCTGGATTCAGCAACGATATGGCATTGTGGGCCTAGGCTCATCAAGCGGCACTTTCGTTATTAACGCCTACCCCGTCAGTGTACATCCAGAAGACATCATCCTGGTGTTCTGCACGGTACTCATCGTAGGCTTCCTCTCTGTATGGTATCCTGTGAGATACTTTGCTAAACGATTATTAGTGTAGAAAGTTCATATTTAACGTAGGTTTAACGTAGTTTTTGCATCAGATAAACAAAAAAGGTGTATCTTTGCAGCCGATTACATAATTATGCAACAACCAAACTTAAATGAAATGAAAAAGATTCTATCGACCATTATGCTGACTATGTTCGGCGCAGTGATGATGATGGCTCAGATGCAGATGCCATCTATCCCAGTAGATCCCGATGTACGCATCGGAAAACTTGACAACGGATTGACTTATTACATCCGTCACAACAACTGGCCCGAGAACCGAGCTGAGTTCTATATTGCTCAGAGAGTTGGATCTATTCAGGAGAACGATGACCAGCGCGGTCTGGCTCACTTCCTTGAGCACATGGCCTTCAACGGTTCAAAACACTTTAAGGGCAACGAACTGCTGCGCTGGTGCGAAAGCATTGGTGTAAAGTTTGGTACAGACTTGAATGCATATACATCAATCGATCAGACCGTATATAATATCAGCAATGTCCCCACTACTCGCGAAGGCATCGTTGACTCATGCCTGCTGATACTCTTCGACTGGGCCGACGGTCTGCTGTTGGAGCAGGAAGAGATTGAGAAGGAGCGTGGTGTTATCCACGAGGAATGGCGCCTGCGCACCAGTGCTCAGCAGCGTATGCTGGAGCGCGACCTGCCCAAGCTCTATCCCGGTTCTAAGTATGGATACCGTATGCCTATCGGTCTGATGGAGATTATCGACAACTTTGAGCGTCCATTCCTGCAGGCTTACTATGAAAAGTGGTACCGTCCAGATAATCAGGGTATCATCGTGGTTGGTGATATAGACGTAGATAAGGTTGAGCAGAAGATTAAGAATCTGTTCTCAACCATCAAGTTGCCCGTTAACCCAGAGAAGGTAACCACTTACCCTGTACCCGACAATGCAGAGCCTATCATTGTGATTGACAAAGATAAGGAACAGCAGTACAACATCGTACAGGTTATGATGAAGCATGAAGCATTCCCCGATTCGCTGAAGGGAACTATGGCTTATCTGATTACCGACTATATTAAGGATGCAGCCACCTCTATGCTGAACGACCGTCTCAGGGAGTATTCACAGAAGCCCGAAAGTCCATTCCTGCAGGCCTTTGCCAGCGATGGCGCCTACCTGCTCTCAAATACTGTCGACGCTTTCAACCTGTCGTACCTGCCTAAGGACGGACAGGCCGAAACTGCATTGACAGCCGTTATGACCGAGGCACGCAGAGTTTCTCAGTTCGGCTTCACCCCAACAGAGTACAGCCGTTTCAAGGCCGACTACCTAAGCAACCTCGACAAGCAGTACTCTAACAAAGACAAGCGTTTCAACCGTCAGTTCGTCAACCAGTACGTACAGCACTTCCTGGAAAAAGAGCCTATCCCAAGCATCGATTACACTTACGAAACGATGAAACAGATTGTGCCCGTTATCCCCATAGAGGCCATCAACGGCGTAGTCAAAGAGCTCATCTCTCAGAAAGACAGCAATCTTGTTATTGTTAACTTCAACAACGAGAAAGAGGGCGCAACCTATCCTACCGAGGATGGTTTAAAGAAGGCTATTGCCACTGCGCGTGCCGCTCAGATAGAAGCTTACGTAGACAATGTAAAGGACGAGCCTCTCATGACCACTCTGCCTAAGAAGGGCACCATCAAGAAAGAGACAAAGAACGACCTGTTCGGCTATACCGAGCTGACACTTTCTAACGGCGTAAAAGTTGTGCTGAAGAAGACTGACCTCAAGAAAGATCAGGTTATCCTAAGAGGTGAAGGATTCGGAGGTTCTGCACTCTATGGCGAGAAGGACTTCGCCAACATCAAGATATTCGACGACGTCATCGACGCCAGCGGCCTCGGCAATTTCTCACACACTGAGCTCACCAAAGCACTGGCTGGTAAGATTGCCAACGTATCATTCTTAATGGGCACCAACCGCCAGCTTATCAGCGGCAGTTCGACACCAAAGGATGTAGAGACCATGCTCCAGTTGGTTTATCTCAGCTTCACCAACATCAATAAGGACCAGAAGTCGTTCGATAATCTGATGCAGACCACAGAGGTTAGTCTGAAGAACCGTCTGCTGCAGCCCGAGACTGTATTCAACGATTCAGTTCAAGCCACACTATCCTGCCACAACCTGCGCGACAAGTCACTGACAGTTGAGGATCTGAAGAACGTAAACTATGACCGCATTCTGCAGATAGCCAAGGAGCGCACTGCAAATGCAGCAGCATACGAATTCACCATCATTGGTAACTACGACGAGGGCACAATCCGTCCACTCATCGAGCAGTATCTTGGTTCACTACCTGCAAAGAAGAAGATAGAAAAGAGTAAGGATGTATCAAGCGACTTCAAGGGCAAGGTCATCAATAACTTCAAGCATAAGGCTGAAACACCAAAGGCCATTGCTGTGATGTACTGGTATTCTAAGCAGATTCCTTACACACTCGAGAACAGCATTAAGGCCACCATCGCAGGTCAGATTCTGAGCATGGAATATCTGAAGAAGATCCGCGAGGATGCCAGCGCAGCCTATACTGTAGGAGCCAGCGCAGGTGTCAGCCGCGACGACTTTGGCACAGAAGCTTTCATCTTTGTCCAGTGCCCTATGAAACCTGAGAAGGGTGACATTGCCTGCCAGATTATGCGCGACGAGGTAAACGCCATGGTTAAGACCTGTGATGCCGACAAATTGCAGAAGGTGAAGGAATACATCCTGAAGAATATGGGCGACCAGCGCAAGCAGAATAGCTACTGGCTGAACCGTATTGACACTTACCGCAAGTACGGTATCGATATGAACACCGACTTCGAGAAGGTGGTTAACGCCCAGACAACTGAGTCCATCTGTGCATTTGTAGCTGAACTGCTGAAAGCAGGTAACGCTGCAGAGGTGATCATGATGCCCGCAGAGTAATTAAAACAATTAATATAAAGAATGAGTTATCTATTTTCGTCAGAATCAGTATCTGAGGGCCATCCCGATAAGGTGGCCGATCAGATATCTGATGCAATACTTGACCAGTTCTTGGCATACGACCCGAAGGCGCGCTGCGCCATCGAGTCGTTTGTCACTACAGGTCAGGTTGTTATTATGGGTGAGGTCCGCAGTGATGTGTACATCGACCTGCAGACAATGGCCCGCAAGACCATTAAGCGCATTGGTTATACCAAGGCGGAGTATCAATTCGACGGCGATTCGTGCGGCATTCTGAGTGCCATCCACGAACAGAGTGCCGACATCAACCGTGGTGTCGACAACGGCAACGAGGATGAACAGGGAGCTGGCGACCAGGGCATGATGTTCGGTTATGCCACCAACGAGACTGAGAGTTATATGCCCGTCAGCCTCGATCTGGCCCATCTGATCATGCGTACGCTTGCAGACATCCGAAAAGAAGGTAAGGAAATGACTTACCTGCGTCCAGACTCAAAGAGTCAGGTTACCGTACAATACTCAGACGAGGGCATACCCGAGCGTATCGACACTATCGTCGTATCAACCCAGCACGACGAGTTCGATGAGGACGAGAAGATGCTAGCGAAGATCAAGGACGATGTCATCAATATTCTGATTCCAAGAGTAAAGAAACAAATCCACTCTCAAAAGGTACTCGACCTGTTCGGACTCGACATCAAGTACTACGTGAACCCCACTGGCAAGTTTGTGATTGGCGGCCCTCATGGAGATACAGGTCTGACCGGTCGCAAAATCATCGTAGACACCTATGGTGGTAAGGGAGCACACGGAGGTGGCGCATTCTCTGGTAAGGATTCGTCGAAGGTTGACCGTAGCGCAGCATACGCAGCGCGCCACATCGCCAAGAACATGGTAGCTGCCGGTGTTGCTGATGAAATGCTGGTACAGATTAGTTATGCCATCGGTGTAGCTAAGCCCATGAACATCTACGTTAACACCTACGGTCGCAGTAACGTACAGATGAGCGATGGCGAAATCGCCAAGAAGATAGAGAAGCTTTTCGATTTGCGTCCAAAAGCCATCGAGCGCACACTGAAGCTACGCCAGCCCATGTACAGCGAGACGGCTGCTTACGGACATATGGGACGTCAGAGCGAAGTGGTGAAGAAGACCTTTACCAGCCACTATCACGAGACCAAGACCATCGATGTAGAACTGTTTACATGGGAGAAATTAGACCGTGTAGACGATATCCGCAAAGAGTTCGGGCTGTAATCAGATATGCTGGAAAACGATAGCATCCTAACTACTATATCCACTGCCACAACAGATACAGTGGTAGTTCATTCGGCAAAACCGCAGACACCCTACGAGGTTCTGCGGTTATTGCCTAAAGATGCTACACCCGCTCAGCAAGACTCAGCCATTCAAGAATGGTTTGAACCGAAAGAGATTCATTATAGCAGTCGTCCCGACACGTTGCATCTACCCGGGCAAGAGATGCCACGTGACTTGAAGGAAGTAAGCCTGCCACACTACTACCGAGAGAATTTCTTCTCGAACAACGCGATGTATCATCCCGAATTGAGCATCGAACGCATTGGTGTCTCTGGCGCCCCTATTCCTTATACCATACAAAACGATAGCATTGTTACAGGTATCCTGATAGTTTGCTTTCTGCTTATCACATATACATTATCACGCATATCAGGATTCCTGATTCAACAAACAAAACATTTCTTTTCTACACAAAAAAGGAACCAGTCATTAACAGAAACTGGCAGTGAGATCAAATTCCAGTTCCTGTTCCTATTTATCACCTGCCAGCTATACGCACTCCTATACTATTTCTACACCAACCATTTCATTTCCAACACGTTCGTATTCTCATCGGAATACACACTACTCGTCATCTATGGAGCAACAATACTGGGCTACATGCTGGCAAGAATGGCTATTTATTCTATCGTCAATAACATCTTTTTTGATAGTAAGAAGAATTTACAGTTTCAAAGATCCATTCTCCTGATAACATCCCTCGAAGGGGTGGCACTATTCCCATTGGTATTACTCTTGGCATATTTCATGTTTTCACTCCAAAATGCCATCTATTATACCGCAATTATCGTTATTTTAGCCAAAATTCTCACATTTTACAAGTCATTTTCCATCTTTTTTAAACAAAAAGGAGATTTTTTGCAAATAATTTTGTACTTTTGTGCCCTCGAAATGATGCCTTTAATGATGCTCTGGAGCGGATTACTGGTCATTACTGAAAATTTGAAAATAAATATTTAGGACACATATGATCAAAAAGATTTTGGTTTCACAACCTAAGCCATCAAGTGAGAAGTCGCCATATTTCGATATTGCGAACAAGTTTGGTGTTGAACTGGTTTTCCGTCCATTCATTAAAGTGGAAGCTATCAGTTCTAAAGATTTCCGTGCACAGAAGGTGAGCATTCTGGATCACACAGCCATCGTTTTCACCTCACGCCATGCTATTGACCATTTCTTCAATATGGCCAAGGAACTCAGAATTAATATTCCTGAGGACATGAAGTACTTCTGTGTAACTGAGACCATCGCATTGTACATCCAGAAATATGTGCAGTACAGAAAACGTAAGATCTTCTTTGGCGAAACTGGTCGCATCGACGATCTCATCCCAACGATGGTGAAGCACAAAACCGAAAAGTATCTCGTTCCCCTGAGCGATGTACATACAGACAGTCTGGCCAACCTGCTTGATTCAAAAAAGCTTCAGCACACAGAGTGTGTTATGTACAAGACGGTAAGCAACGACTTTACCGAAGAGGAGGTTAAGAACTTTGACTACGACATGCTGATTTTCTTCAGCCCTGCCGGCATTGAGTCGCTGACCAAGAACTTCCCCAACTTCAAACAGGACAAGATTGCTATCGCAACATTTGGTCCAGCCACTGCCAAGGCAGCCAAAGACGCAGGTCTGCGCTTGGATATCGAGGCTCCTAACGAGAAATACCCATCAATGACAGGTGCCCTGCAGCACTACCTATTTGAGATACAAGACTAAGAATTGATGACGACAGCGCCTACCTTCAGAAAAGAGGAGCGCATCGTCAGCAATGTGCTGATAGAGTCGCTCTTTGAAAAAGGCAATAGCCAGTCGCAGACTGCATTTCCACTAAAAGCTGTCTATCTGAAAACAGAGCTTCGTGAGGGATGTGCTCCTGTACAGCTACTGATTAGCGTGCCCAAAAAACGCTTTAAGCACGCTGTTGACAGGAATAGAATAAAACGCCAGGTACGTGAAGCCTATCGCAAAAACAAGTCGCTACTTGAAGGTACCATTGAGGAAGGACAGATGCTACTGATAGCGATTATCTGGTTAACCGACAAACATTTTGCCACCAAGGAGGTTGAAAAGAAAATCATCAGCATTTTGAAGCAAATAGCCAGATAAAAACATGAAAAGGCTACTGCATTTCATCTCTTGGCTACTGGTACTACCCATCCGCTTTTACCAGATTTGCATCTCACCACTGCTTGGTCCTTCCTGCCGGTTCACTCCAACATGCAGCGAATATGCGAAACAGGCCATTCTGAAGCACGGACCTATTAAGGGCTTAGGATTGGCCATTTGGCGGATATTAAGATGTAACCCATGGGGGGGCTCGGGCTACGATCCAGTCCCTTAATAATAAATAAGTATAAAGATGAAGAACTTTGTAGAAGAACTCAAATGGCGCGGTATGCTGGCTCAGATGATGCCAGGAACAGAAGAACTGCTCCAGAAAGAAATGGTAACAGCCTATCTGGGTACTGACCCTACAGCCGACTCGTTACATATCGGACACTTGTGCGGCATCATGATGCTCCGCCACCTACAGCGTTGCGGACACCGTCCTGTTATCCTTGTCGGTGGTGCCACAGGTATGATTGGCGACCCTTCAGGTAAAAGCCAGGAGCGTAATCTGCTTAACAACGAAACATTATATCACAACCAAGAATGCATCAAAAAGCAGGTAGCCAAGTTCCTTGATTTTGATTCAAAGGAGCCAAATGCTGCACTGATGGTCAATAACTACGACTGGATGAAGGATTTTACTTTCCTTGATTTTGCACGCGAAGTTGGTAAACATATCACTGTTAACTACATGATGGCTAAGGAAAGTGTACAGCAGCGTCTGAACGGAACTGCTCGCGATGGTTTGTCATTCACCGAGTTCACCTATCAGTTACTGCAGGGTTATGACTTCCTGTATCTCTATCAGCACTATGGTGTAAAACTTCAGTTAGGTGGCAACGACCAGTGGGGTAACATGACCACCGGCACTGAACTGATTCGCCGCACATTAGGCAACGAAGTAGAGACATTCGCACTGACCTGTCCGCTAATCACCAAGAGCGACGGTAAGAAGTTCGGCAAGACCGAGAGTGGCAATATCTGGCTCGATCCTCAGCGCACAACTCCATATAAGTTCTACCAGTTCTGGCTCAACGTCAGCGACGACGATGCTGAGCGCTATATCAAGATCTTTACATCGCTTGAGAAAGACGTTATCGATGCCCTCATTGAGGAGCACAAGCAGGACCCAGGCCGTCGTGTTCTTCAGAAGCGCCTGGCCGAAGAGGTTACCGTACTGGTACACTCACAGGAAGCTCTTAACACTGCCATTGAGGCATCAAACATCCTGTTTGGAAAATCTACCAAAGAAGGACTGGAGAAGCTCGACGAGCAGACACTGCTTGACGTATTCGATGGTGTACCTCAGTTTGAGATTTCAAAAGACCAGTTAGGTCAGCCCGCTATCGAACTGCTGACAACTGTAGCTCCCGTATTCCCATCAAAAGGCGAGATGCGTAAGATGGTTCAGGGCGGCGGTGTATCGCTGAACAAAGAAAAGATTACCGATCAGAACCGTGCCATCACGGCCGAAGATCTGATTGACGGCAAGTATCTTTTGGCACAAAAGGGCAAAAAGAATTATTACTTGCTGATAGTTAAGTAATATTTGGCTGCAAAATTTGGTACTTCAAAAAAAACTTCGTACCTTTGCAGCCACATACTCTTGGACGATGGTGTAATGGTAACACTACAGGTTTTGGTTCTGTCATTCCCGGTTCGAATCCGAGTCGTCCAACTACTTTCAAACAACTTCTAAAACAATAAGTTATGGCAAATCTTTTTTCACTTGAAGGTAAGAATGCCTGGATTACAGGTGCATCTTACGGTATTGGTTTCAACATCGCCAAGGCTTTTGTAGCTGCAGGTATCAAGAACATCATCTTCAACGACATCAACGAAGCTGCTCTTGAACGCGGTCTGGCCAACTACAAAGAGGCAGGTATTGAGAACGTAAAGGGCTATGTATGCGATGTTACTGACGAGAACGCTGTCAAGGCTCTCGTCGAGAAGATTCATGCAGAAGTTGGCCAGATTGACATTCTGGTTAACAATGCAGGTATCATCAAGCGCATCCCGATGCACGAAATGAAGCGTGCCGAGTTCCAGCAAGTTATTGATGTAGACCTGGTGGCTCCTTACATCGTATCAGCAGCTGTACTGCCTGAGATGATGGAGCGCCGCGAAGGCAAAATCATCAATATCTGCTCTATGATGTCTGAGTTAGGACGCGAAACAGTATCTGCCTATGCAGCTGCTAAGGGCGGTCTGAAGATGCTCACACGAAATATCTGCTCAGAATACGGTGAATACAACATCCAGTGTAATGGCATCGGCCCAGGCTACATTGCAACCCCACAGACAGCACCTCTGCGTGAGAAGCAGCCCGATGGCAGCCGTCACCCATTCGACAGCTTTATCTGCGCCAAGACGCCTGCTGGTCGTTGGCTTGATCCCTCTGAGCTAGGTGGCCCCGCTGTATTCCTGGCTTCACACGCCTCTGATGCAGTAAACGGACATGTACTTTATGTAGATGGTGGTATTCTGGCTTACATTGGCAAGCAGCCTAAATAAATGCTTCATAGCATCATAAAATAATGGGGATCCTTTTCAGGGTCCCCATTAAATTTTTATTTACAATAGATTTACTTGATTGCATCAGCGAGCTCAGCACCAGCCTTGAACTTAGCAACCTTTTTAGCAGCAATCTTAATCTTCTGCTTTGTCAGAGGATTGATACCCTCACGAGCAGGGCGCTCATTTACGCTGAATGTACCGAAACCTACGAGAGCAATTTTGTCACCCTTTACGAGAGCGTCCTTAATAGCTGCTACTGTTGCGTCGAGAGCCTTCTTTGCGTCAACCTTAGAAATGCCAGCACCTGCTGCAATCTTCTCTACTAATTCTGTTTTGTTCATAATTTTAAAAATTTAAAGAATTATTTAATAGTAATAACCGTTGTTTAGTCGATTTCTTTGGCAAATATAAAGCAAAGTCTTCAAACAAACAACAAAAAAACAGAAAAAATTCACTTTTTAATAAAAAATAGTTGTTATCACGCGTATTTTGGCCTTAAAAACAGATATTTTTCGTAATTTTGCCGCCAAAAGATGACAATAGGCTTAATTGCCGAATTGAAAACAGTTAATACAGTAAATGATATGATGTTCCGTATACCAACTATCACAAAGAATCTGCTGATCATTAATCTGATCGCATTCTTAGCCACTAAGGTTCTACTACTGCGTGGTATCGATTTAGCAGATATTGGAGGTCTTCACTTCTTCATGGCGAACGACTTTCATCTCTATCAATTCGTTACCTATCTATTTCTTCATGCCAACTTCATGCATATTCTGAGTAATATGTTCGGACTATGGATGTTTGGTTGTGTGATAGAAAACGTCTGGGGGCCGAAAAAATTCCTTTTTTATTACATATCATGCGGTATAGGAGCTGGTTTATTGCAGGAAATCGCACAGTTAGGCCAGTTCTACTTTGCCATCACAGCTCAGGATCCAAGCGTATCATTCGGCGAAATCTTTGCTATCGGCGAGCAACTGAGCGGTCAGCTCAATACGTGGACCACTATTGGTGCGTCAGGTGCCGTCTATGCAGTCATTCTGGCATTCGGCATGACCTTCCCTAACGAACGACTGTTTATCATCCCCTTTCCCTTCCCTATCAAAGCTAAATGGTTTGTACTGGGTTATGTCGCCATAGAATTCTTCTCAGCATTAGGTTCAAGCGGCGATGGGGTAGCACATACAGCCCATCTGGGTGGCATGCTCTTCGGATTCCTGATGATTCGTTACTGGAGACGCCATCCAAATTCTGGATTTGATCGTGGTCGTGGTCAGCAGTTCTTTGAGAATCTGAAACGCAACTTTGAGCAGCGCCAGCATCGTAGTGGATATAACAATCCCAATATGCATGCTAATCAAAGCAGTAGTTCCAAAGAGGCTGATATGGAATACAATGCCCGCAAACGACAGAATCAGGAGGAAATAGATGCCATTCTCGACAAAATACGTAAGAGTGGCTATGATAGTTTGACAAAAGAAGAGAAGAAAAAACTCTTCGACGCAAGTAATCAGTCATGATTAAACAACTGAAATCCTTTACCATCAACATGATTGCAGGAGCCAATGTAGCTACTGTCTTGTTGATGATAATGGCTGGATATGCCGATCGTATCAATCCTGTGGAACATCCGATGCTATCGTGCATCGGCATGATCTTTCCTGGGTTTCTGATTGCCAACATGCTATTCCTGTTCTTCTGGCTGACCTTCAAGTGGAAGAAAGCATGGATTCCTATTGTGGGATACATCATTGTTTATGCCCCAATAACGCTCTACATGCCCTTACATACAACACAGACAACCCCCGACGGGTGTATCAAGGTGATTTCCTACAACGTCTGTCAGTATACTGGCAACAACAAGTACGAGCAAGGCTTTGAGAAGATTTACGGATATCTGAAGGAACAGGATGCCGATATAGTTTGCCTACAGGAGGATGTTGACACTTGGCGCAGATACGTCAAGCAATGGTACGAAAAAATATACCCTTACAACGACACCACCATCTTCAACCCCAACGGCGTATGCAGAAATGGAGTTGGTATACATACCAGATATCCCATTATCAAGAAGGAACGCATAGACTATGAGTCATCAGCAAATGGTTCCGTAGCCTATTTCCTGAAAGTAAATAGCGATACCATATTAGTCATCAACAACCATCTGGAGGGCACTCATCTTTCCACAGAAGACCGTGAGAAATACAAGCAGATAATTAGCGGAAGCATGGAGAAAGACACAGCTAAGGCCGAAACCCTGTTTCTGATAGAGAAACTAGGCAAATACGCTGCGAAACGTGCCCCTGAGGCCGAGGCAGTACATGCATACATCGAAGCCCATCGCCAATACCCGATCATCGTGTGTGGCGACTTCAACGACAACCCTATTTCCTACTCTCGCCGCACCATTGCACAAGGGTTAACAGACTGCTATCAAACGACAGGAAGAGGTATCGGTTTGTCATATAATCAGAAAGGATTTTTCGTACGAATCGACCACATCTTAGTGTCTGATCACTTTGGCCCATACAACTGCCATATTGATAGTAAAATGGACGCTAGCGACCATTATCCTATCATCTGCGCCTTAAAAATGGAAGGTAATCCCTAAAAATGAGTGATTTTTTGCCAATAAATTTTTCCTTGTGTAAAAAAATGCCTATATTTGCACGCTATTTTATACGCGAACAGAAAATAATATAAATATATAATAATTAAAAACAAAATGCAAAACAAAGGAATTGTAAAATTTATCGCAGTGCTTCTGATTCTCGTGTGCTGCTTCTACCTTTCCTTCTCGTTCGTAACACGCCATTACGAAAGTAAGGCTGCTGCTATGGGTGAAGAGGCAGGTGCGGAGTACCTCGACTCAATCAACAACGAGAAGGTGTACATGGGTATCTATTCTCTGAAGCAGTGCCGTGAGATGGAGATTGGCCTGGGTCTTGACCTGAAAGGCGGTATGAACGTAATTCTGGAGGTATCAGTACCTGATGTGGTTGACGTATTGGCTGACCACAAGACAGATGCTGCTTACAAGAAGGCCATGGAACTGGCCAAGAAGGAAGAAGAGACCAGTCAGAACGACTTCATCTCTCTGTTCGTGAAGTATTGGAAACAAGAAGGCAACGGTCGTCCCCTTGCAGCTATCTTCGCTACCCAGCAGATGAAGGGCAAGGTTAGCACCTCGTCGAGCGACTCTGAGGTTGAAAACGCACTGCGTACTGAGGTACAGAGTGCCGTTGACAACTCATTCAACGTCGTTCGTAACCGTATCGATAAGTTCGGTGTTGTTCAGCCAAACATCCAGAAGCTTGAGGGTCAGAGCGGCCGTATCATGGTCGAGATGCCTGGTATTAAGGAGCCTGAGCGTGTTCGTAAGTTGCTTCAGGGTTCAGCCAACCTTGAGTTCTGGGAGACATACAACTCACAGGAGGTTACTCCTCTGCTGGCTCAGCTGAATCAGCGCTGGGGTGCTCAGGGCGATGTTGATGCCGATACTACTGCTGTTGACAGCGCTGCCACTGCAGCTGTTGCTGATAGCGCCAAGGCCACTACTGGCGATCTGGCTGCTAAGCTGGCTAAGAAGGACAGCAAGGACACCAAGGCTGTTGAGATGGCTAAGAAGCAGAATCCTCTCTTCTCTATCTTCCAGCCCACACAGGGTAACACCCTCGCTGTAGTTGGTTATGCTAATGCTCGCGATACCGCCGAGATTAACAAGATTATCTACTCTGAACTTGCTGGTCGTATCTTCCCTGCAGAGTTGAAGCTCCGCTGGGGTGCTAAGCCTGAGGACTTCGGAGGACAGAATACCAAGGGTGATATCTTTGAGCTCTATGCTCTGAAGATTACAGAACCTTCAGGTCGTGCTCCACTGGAGGGTGACGTGATTACTTCTTCTAAGGACGACTTCGACCAGATGGGTCACCCCTCTGTATCAATGCAGATGAACTCTGACGGTGCTCGTCGCTGGAGCCAGATTACCAAGCAGAACATCGGTAAGGCCGTAGCTATCGTGCTCGATGACGCCGTTTATTCTGCTCCTCGTATCCTCACTCAGATCGATGGTGGTAACTCACAGATTACTGGTAACTTCACCATCGAGGACACCAAGGACTTGGCAAACACACTGAACTCTGGTAAGATGCCAGCTCCTACCCGTATCGTACAGGAGGAGGTTGTAGGTCCTTCACTGGGTGCTCAGTCAATCCAGCAGGGTATCATCTCATTCATCGTAGCTTTCGTGCTGCTGATGATCTACATGATTATGCTTTACGGCTTCGTTCCAGGTATCCTCTCAGATATCGCTCTGCTGTTCAACCTGTTCTTCACACTGGGTATCCTCACATCGTTCCAGGCTGCTCTTACAATGCCTGGTATCGCCGGTATCGTACTGACACTGGGTACTGCTGTGGATGCTAACGTGCTTATCTACGAGCGTATCAAGGAAGAGCTGAAGAAGGGTCTGGGTGTAAAAGAGGCTCTGAACAAGGGTTACTCTAACGCTTTCAGCGCCATCTTCGACTCTAACTTCACATCACTGATCACAGGTATCATCCTGCTCTACTTCGGTACAGGTCCTGTTAAGGGCTTCGCTACCACATGGATCATCGGTATCGTGATTTCATTCTTCACAGCCGTTTACCTCACTCGTGTGGCTTACGATGCAATGCTTTCTAAGGACAAGTGGACTAACCTCACCTTCGTAACAGGTTACTCTAAGAACCTGATGCAGAACGCCAAGTTCAACTTCATGGGTTCTTATAAGAAGTCTTACACTATCTGGATTGTATTTGCAATTATCTGCTGCATTTCGTTCTATGTTCGTGGTTTGAGCCAGAGCATTGACTTCACTGGTGGTCGCAACTATGTTGTAACACTCGACAAGCAGACTCCTGTTGAGGATGTTCGTAAGGCTATGGCTGGTGCATTCATCAACACTATCGGCGAGAAGGCTAACCAGGAGGCTAACACATCTGTTATCGCCCTGGGTACTGATGGCAAGACCGTTCGTATCTCTACCAACTGGGATATCGAGTCAAACAATCCTGAGGTTGACGACAAGGCTGAGACAATCCTGTTCAACTCTCTGAAGAAGGCTGGTCTTGTTAGTCAGGAGAGCGCAGATAAGTTCAAGAATCCTGATGTTCGCGAGGGTGGTTCAATCATCAGCTCTGCTAAGGTTGGTCCTTCAGTAGCTAAGGATATCACTCGCGGTGCTTACATCAGTGTAGCAATCGCTCTGTTTGCTATCTTCTTCTACATCCTGCTCCGCTTCCGCAACATGGCATTCTCTATTGGTGCTGTTGCTGCTCTGGCTCTCGATGCTCTGCTCGTAATCGGTGTTTACTCACTGTGCTGGGGTTGGGTTCCAATGTCGCTCGAGATCGACCAGGTATTCATCGGAGCTATCCTGACCGTTGTAGGTTACTCTATCAACGATAAGGTGGTAGTATTCGACCGTATCCGTGAGAACCTCGGTCTGTATGGCAAGCGCGATCGTCAGCAGCTGTTCAACGACTCACTGAACCAGACACTGGCTCGTACCATCAACACCTCTGTAACCACACTGATCGTGCTGTTGGCTATCTTCATCCTCGGTGGTGATAGCATCCGCTCGTTCTCTCTGGCTATGATTCTGGGTGTTGTATTCGGTACCCTGAGTTCGCTCTTCATCGCTGCTCCTACAGCATTCCTTTGGATGGGTCGTACCATCAAGGAGGACGAAGTAGAGGTTGCTGAGCAGAAGTAAACATACTCATCGCATATAAAAAAGAGCTGCGTTCCTGATGGAATGCAGCTCTTTTTTCGTACCCCGACCGCGAATCGAACGCGGAACTAAGTCTTAGGAGGACCTTGTTATATCCATTTAACTATCAGGGCGCGTGTTCTTTCGTGTGCAAAGGTACGAGATTTTTAGCAATCAGCCAAACTATTGGGCGAATTTTTGATTGAAATAGTCGAATTGAGCATACGAAGATGTCTGGCTCTTAGCAGACGTTTTGCCTGTAGGAATGTAATTAAACAGTCCAACCCGGATACCTTTCCAATAACCGCCGCGCATGGCGAATGCCGAACCAGCAGGCTGATAATGCTCTCCATCTATACTATAATAAAATAGGTGGCGATTCTGCTCGCAATCGTTAGTTACCTTGAACCACACTTCCTGATAGCTACCCTTGGCGATGAGCTTACGCTGTCCACCAAACTCGGTAAACACACCATCCTTACACAGCCCTACCCCACAGAACAACTTACCTGAGCAGAAAAGTCCTGCATAACTGTCACCTTTAATGCTTACCTTGGTAATGCTCTCACTCTGATAGCCAATCACCTTCTGAGTAAGCATATTGCGGACCTGTTTCAAGCTATCGGCAGGCATGGCCTTGAGTGTGAGCCAACCTTTACGATCGATGAGATTCCAATGCGTATCAACCGGATTATGATTCCATTGCCAATGCAGTCCTAAGGCGCCATTAAAGTCGTCACAGGTCTGGAAACTGGCAGTTCCTACCGAAGAAACAGGCTTTTTCCAGGCAGCCACAGGTTCGCCTATACCGTTCTTATCATAATCGACACCTATCACAGGCCAATCGGCTTCCCAACGAGCCGGTTGTAGATGAACCACACGACCTAATACTGGTGTTTCCTGAAAGTGGAAGAACCACCACGAGCCATCAGGCGCATCGACCAAAGCACCTTGGTGAGGACCATTAATAGTAGTTGAACCCTGCTCTAACACAACACGACGCTCATAGGGGCCATAAATGTTACGTGCACGTAACACCGTTTGCCAACCTGTACCAACACCTCCCTCAGGTATAATGAGATAGTACCAGCCATTGCGCTTCATAAACTTAGTACCCTCAGCGACAGGACCTTCATACACCGTTTTCCCCTCATCAAGCAATGTTTTGCCATCGGGCGACATGCGATGCACAATAATAGGACCAGCGCCATGCTGACTGCGCCCTAAATAAGCCTGTCCGTCCTCGTCCCAGAACGGACAAGGGTCTTCCCACTTAGCCACACGCTTCACCAGATGCAGCGGTGCCCAAGGCCCCGCAGGATTAGTGGCAGTTGACATATAGAGCCCTTCATCGGGTGTACAGAAATAAACGTAGTACAATCCATTGTGATAGCGAATGCTGGGTGCCCACGAGCCGCCAGCGTAATGCTGATTGGTATCCCAGCCAGGCTCGTTAAAACGACGATATATCTGAGAAATATAACGCCAGTTCACCATATCGTCACTCTCCAGCACCTGCATACCCATAAAATGAAAATCAGAAGCCACCATATAGAATTTGTTACCTACACGAATCACATCAGGATCAGAAAAATCGGCATTCAACACAGGATTACGATAGGTTCCATCACCTTGATCGCCCCACCCCTCGGTATCAACTGCTACAAAATCTGGACGCACATCCTCATCAATTGTAAATACACGGATATTTGAGAACTGCACATCACGTGCATGGCGCACAAAGAAGCCTTTGGCTGGCAGATTGCCCCACATCGTGGCCTCTGGGTAGCTGGCAGCTTTTTCATCGGCGATAGAATCGGCAATTTCGGCTAATTGAGTCGTTTTTACCCCACCTTTATGATGCAAAGATATATTAGACAGGTACACATGACGAACGGGATGACCAGGCAATCCTGTAATAGAACACCCCATAGAACCGGCATTGCGAATCTGAATATTGTTGATATGCACACCATCTATCGAGCCTACATGATTGATATGCTGCCCAGTTTTATAGCCACGTCCACGATGGCCCAAGCGCACAAAGATCGGCGATTCGGTCCCTTCGATGGTGAAATCGGCAATTGTCACATTCTCGAGTACACCGCCATCCACAATCTCAAGCGAGATAGCCGATGAACCAATCCACTGTCCAAAGAACTTCTCCTGCTGGTCGTAGCTAGGCTTTACCACAATGCCGCTGATATTGATATTGCGGAAGCCACCATTGGTCTCGGTACCCAATTTAACAGCATTGCAATGGCTCGACACCACACAATCGCTGATGCGCACGTTTTCACAAAGACGAGGCGAAGTACTCTTCAATGTGATTCCATCATCATCGCTATCAGCTATCATGCCACGCACAATCACCTCGTGACAGCCATCAATATCCAACGCGTCATTATTATAGTTATTCCGATTAAAAACCTTGATTCCATCGATTGTCAAACGATCACACGCCAGATAATGCTGCATCCAACAACCCGAATTACGCAAGGTAACACCTCGCACCAGCACATCTTGACTCTGAATAAACCGCAGCAGATGCGGACGGGTGATACCTTCATCATTCCAAGAGAGTTTCTTAAAGGCACGTCCACGACCATCTATCGTTCCCAAGCCATCTATTGATACATCTTTAACACCATCCGCATAAATGAGTTGAATGGTTGTTGTCTGAGTTCGAAGGGATAAATAGTCAGATTTCATCGGGATGTAATCTGCTAATCTGGTACTACCATAAAGCGTGGCCCCCTGCTCCAGATAAAGATGCACATGACTCCTTAATACAATTGTACCTATCTTATATGAACCGGCAGGTACGATAACTCTACCACCTCCATGCGCCGCACATTGGTCTATCGCCTTCTGAACAGGCAGGGTACTGAGCACTGTGGTGTCGTTTACGGCGCCATAAGCCAACACATTATAATCGGCTGCATACGCAGATGCTGCGCACAAAGACAACCAAATAGTTACAATTACTTTCATATATGTTGCAAAGTTAAACATTTCCCGTCAAAAAGCTCATATAAAACTGATTATTTTACTAACTTTGCACATATTTTTTCACAAAACACAATCAACAAAATGAAGAAACTTCTTATGCTACCCATTCTGTTGCTGACCGTTCTTTCTGCTCAGGCACAGAATCCGTATCTCCCACTTTGGGAACATCTGCCCGATGGCGAGCCCCGCGTGTTCGAGGATCCCGACCAGCCAGGCAAGTACCGCGCCTATATCATAGGCTCACACGACGTGAATTATACAGCCTACTGCGGTCCCGACATCCGCATGTGGTCGGCCCCAGTTGAGGACCTCACAAAGTGGCGCGACGAAGGACCTATTTTCTCGTGGTATATTGACGGCCAGTGGGACACTATGTTTGCACCCGACCTAGTAGAAGTGAAAGACAAGGCCACCGGCAAAAAGACCTACTACCTCTACCCCCACTCTCGTGGCTGGCAGCGTGTGCCTATGGTCTGCAAGAGCGATCGTCCCAACGGTCCCTTCACACCAATCAACCTCACAGAAGACGGTCGCAGATGTCTACCTGGTTCGCTGATTGACTTCGACCCATCTGTATTCATCGAGACTATTACCAACAAAAAGGATCCCGACTATGCCAAGGGATTCCGTGCATACGTATTCTATGGTTTCCAGCACTCTACTGCTTGTGAGCTCGACCAGAACAGCATGTACTCAAAGCGCGAGGGAACAGAAACTATCGACCCATTCATCCCTGCTGTAAGTGCCGACGGACGACTGCTCGACAAGCCTGGCTCTGAGTATAAAGCTCTGTACAAGGGTCAGGACCCAAAGGATTTCAACTTCTTCGAGGCTTCGTCTATCCGTCAGGTGGGCAACAAGTACGTAATGGTATTCTCAGGCTACTCTGGTAAGGAGTATGGTCTGGGCAACACCAACAGCGCACTTCGCTATGCCTACGGCGATTCACCACTCGGCCCTTGGCGTTCAGGTGGTGTATTGGTCGACTCTCGTGGTGTAGTACTCAATGAAGACGGTTCAAAGCTGATTACTACCAATGCAGGTCACAATACCCACGGTTCGCTGCAGGAGATTAACGGTCAGTGGTACGTATTCTACCATCGTCCTCCACGCGGTTTCGGATATGCCCGTCAGGCTATGGTAGCCCCTGTAAAGATTACATGGGACAAGAAGCCAGTAGCAAAGGGAGGTGTAGTTAAGATTACAGGCTATGATCCATATACCGACAAAGCCGGCAACAACGTATGGACAGCTAAGGCTACAGATGGTACAGAATATACTGGAGCAGAGGTAACATCAGAAGGATTCCAGATTTACGGTCTGCCTCCATACGCATATTACTCAGCAGGTATCGCCTGCTTTATGACAGGAGGCACCAACAGCAACGAGTGGATGCAGGACAACCACGATGTGTGGAATAATTCTATGGACCTGGCAGGTATAACCAATAAAGGCATCGTGGGATTCAAGTACTTCGGCTTTGGCGGATTGGTACAGGATACCAAGGGCCTCAAGGCATTCAAGGGAGCTCAGAAGGGCGACAAGACAATGATTAACCTCAACCTTACCACAGGTGGACATGGTGCATTCAAGATTCATGTGATGCTCGATGACCCCTGGAAGGGCAAGGAGATTGCTACTTTCGGTATCCCTGCCGATGCCCCCAAAGCAGCCATGATGTATCAGGCAGCAGTGCCTGAGGTAGAAGGTCTTACAGGCAAACATGCCATCTATCTTGTAGCTGATGGACCAGAAGTAAAGGCTCCTGAGCGTCCTCGTTGGGGCGCTCCACGTGGTCCTCAGCGCCCACAGGGATTGTTCGATCTTCACGGAATCGGATTCTCAAAGGCAGGCGAGAAGTTCGAGGCTCCTGTGGTGCCTCAGGTCACCATCACCGTCGATGGCCAACCACTGGTTATCCCACAGAATCCTGTCTTCTTTACCAATCTCAATGGCTATGCAGAGTGTAACCGCTATCAGGTACACGGAAAAGTGAGCGACAACTCACGCATTGTTGCCACATCAAATGCACCTGGAGTAAAGTTTGAGATAAGCAAAGTTGTAGAAGGACGTGCCACGATTAAGGCTACCTACAACGGCCTTACAAAGGTATTCCTCATCAACTAACAGTGTTGAGCTAATCTCTTTAATAACAAATTCACTGAATTTGATGATCAAATTCAGTGAATTTGTTTTGTAATTTCAGTGAAATTACTTTTCAACCAAATAGCTCTTGATTCTTTCCAAGGCTTCTTTCAGTCGTGAACGCTGGGTGGCAATGTTAAAGCGCACATAGCCTTCGCCAGTCTTAGGTCCGTACATCGTACCAGGATTAATCCATACCTTAGCCTCATTGAGTAGCTTTTCGCATAGGGTCTGCGATGTGATGTTCATGGCCGAGATATCCACCCAAGGCAGATAAGTACCCTCCAGTTTGCAAACCTTCCACTGTGGTATATTAGCCTCAACAAACTCGCAAAGCAACTGATAGTTACCCCAGAGATACTGGTTCAGCTCATCAATCCAGTCTTCGCTCTCGTTATAAGCAGCTTTCAAGGCCACAGGACCGAATGGATTCAAGTCGCACACCTCGTTGATATTAATGGCACGATCCAATCGGCGGCGCCATGCAGGCCGCGAGCAGATGATATTAGCTGCCTGCAAACCGGCGATATTAAACGACTTTGAAGGCGAATTCAGGATGACACTATTTTGGCGACAAGCTTCGCTGACAGATGCGAAAGGTTGGAAGCGATAACCTGGCATCACGAGTTCGCAATGAATCTCATCGCTCACCACCTTCACCCCATGGCGAAGACAGATATCGTTCATCAGCGCCAGCTCCTTAGGTGTCCAGACTCTGCCACAGGGGTTGTGAGGGTTGCAAAGCAGGAAAACGGTAGTCTTCTCATCAGCGCATTTGGTTTCAAAATCCTCCCAATCCACCTCAAAGCTATCGCCAACACGCAAAAGCGCTGTTTCCAGTACTTCGCAACCGTTGTTCTTAACAGACGAGAAGAAGCAGTTGTAATCGGGCGACAGGATCAGCACCTTCTCACCTGGCATGGTAAGCGCCTTAATGGCCACACTCATGGCAGGAACAACACCTGTGGTATAGAGAATTTCTTCGCGATGGATTGTCCAATCGTGACGGCGCTGGAACCAAGAGATTACAGCCTCGTAGTAATCCTCCTCAACTACCGTATAGCCAAACACGCCATGCTCGGCACGCTTCGCAATAGCCTCCTGAATAGCCGGTGCTGCCTTGAAGTCCATATCAGCCACCCACAGAGGGATTATTTCCTTAAACTCGGAATTGCCCCCTGGCGGAAGCCAGCCCCCCGTTGAACGTGGGGCTTCCGCATCCCACTTTACGCATCCCGTTCCACGACGGGCCACTTCTTCATCGAAATCGTATTTCATTGTCTTGTCTCAATCACACAATTGTTAGGTTGACGTACATTCTCATCAATGGTTATTGAACCGATGGAATCGGCAATAATATGTCCACTGGTGGGGTTCTTGATATTCTCTATATGTCCTTTGATATCAGCCTCAACCTCTGAATATTCGAACACGCGGTCGCAAGCGGCATCAAAGGTACAGTTCTCGAGCACCAGGTTCTGGGCATAGCACAGCAACTGTTCGCCTGCCAGATGACAGTTTACCAAGCGTACATTCTTAGAGTGCCAAGCCAAATACTCACCATCCAGCGTTGAGTCGTAGATAGTGATATTCTCGCACTCCCAGAACGAATCCTTGGTTATGATATTAGCGTTGTGTATCTCAACATTCTTACAATACTGGAATACGTATTTTGCATCGCTCTCCAAGCCATCTACATAGATATTCTGTGAGAACATAAAGGGATAGGTTCCCTCATGTAACTTCACGTTCTTCAGTTTCAAACCATCTACCTTCCAGAATGTCTCGTCGGCATCGTTAATCACCACATTCTCCAGTTCCACATGCTTCATCTCACGGAAGAACTTGGGCCCGTCGATGATGCAATCCTTCATCACCAGATCGTTAGTGTACCAGATGGCCGAACGCGATCCGGGGGCAAAATAGCAACGTTCTATCTTGGCGCCATCAACATGCCACCAAGGATACTTACCATAAAATTTACTGTCGTAGCATTCCATATTCTGGCATTGCTTAATACCAGACTCTCCATCTACAATCGTTATTTCTTCTAATCTCAAATCATGAGTGGCAAACAGAGGCCTCTCGCCTCCAAATTCCTTACCCTTAATCAGTTTCATTGTTTTTGTATTATATTTATTCGTGTGCAAAGATACAAAGAAAAATCCGTAATTAGTGTATACAAATTACGGATTCTATTACCCATTTAAGGGTTTTTATAATTTTAAGAGAGAGAATATCACTTTATAGCAAGCAGATTGGAATCCAGAGGCTCCATTACTACCATACGACTGGTAAGATACATATTGTCCTGCGCCTCATTCATCTTGTAGGTCTTAACCGTTGTGAGGTTTGGTGCCTGAGAGCGGTAGAGGGTAACCTCGTAAGGAATATCGTAGCTCTGTTTGTCAGCATTCCACAGACTCACCTCTACGTTATAACCGTTCTTATAGTATTTATAGGTAAGACGGCTGCTCTTCTGCCACTCTTTCTTGGCATCATCCCAACTCAGCATCTCCTTATTGGCAAGGCGACCCTGCTCATCGTATTCGTAACGATATTCCATCTTCTGAGCCATAGGGTGCTCAGCATTCTGCTCGTAGACCTCAATCTTGTTGACTACGCCATCCTCCATATCTGCATTATACAGATAGTTTGACTCATTCGAGTTGATAGCGTTGAAGTACATGGTGAGTACCGTTGCTGCTGTGATGATTGCTTCCATACCTCTTACAGTTTTAATTGTTATTTTATCTGTTTGACGTTGCAAAGGTACGAAAAACTACACAAGCATTAAGTTATTTGAATGTTATCATTAGGTTAAATCTGTTTTGCCTCTGAGAAATAGAACTTTCTCAAAGGCATTTTAACGGCTTCGCCACTTACGTTAATCTCCTGCTGCAGCTTGATATCCTGCGATGATGCACCTACCTTAATGATATACTTACCAGGCTGGATGTTCCACTGGCGCTGACCATCATTAGTATAGAAACCTGACTGCTCGGTATACATCTTCACGCTAATCTTCTTGCTCTCACCTGGCTTCAGAGAAATACGGGCAAAGCCTTGCAGCTGAATAGGACGAATCTGCAGACTCTTATCGGCTGGCGAGAGATATATCTGTGCCACCTCATCGGCAGCTACCTTACCTGTATTCTTTACATCGAAGGTTAGATTAAAGCTCTCATCCTTGGTAGTAACCTCGGTAGTAGCCTCTAAGTTAGCATACTCGAAGGTGGTATAGCTCAAACCATAACCGAAGGGCCATGCAACACGTGCATCCTTCTCGGCAGCATAGTTGTAGCAAATGGGCTCGTTGATCTCTACGTTAGGATAGCTGACAGACAGCTTGGCCGATGGCGATACCTTACCATACAGGATATCGGCAACGGCATTACCACCCTCCTCGCCTGGATACCAGGCCTGAATGATGGCAGCACACTTCTCGGCTAAACCAGAGATAACCTGAGCTCTACCGCCAAACATCACCAGTACTACGGGTTTGCCTGTCTGGATGAGCTCCTCAACAAACTGCTCCTGCTTACCTGGCAAGCGCAGTCCCTGACGATCGCGGTTCTCGCCACAAAGCATCACGTTTTCACCCACAGCGGCAATAATCACATCGGCATCCTTAGCCATCTGCAGGGCTTCGGCCTTGTCGGCCTTTTCGCCCGCATCCACCTTACGATGCAGTAACTCGTACTCCCAAGCACGTGCATCGCCCAGCTCGCCGTATTTAGTCTCAATATCCTCAGTCCAGTCGCAACCACGCGAATACATCACGTTCACACCCTCGGGCTTGTGGTTCTGCATGCCTTCGAGCAGTTTCACGATGTGAGGATTCTCCGACTTATAGTCGACCTTCTTCCAGAAGTACGACATGGCAGGATAGGTATAGTCGCCACACATAGCCCAGATGGAATTGGCATTAGGACCAGTAAGGAGCACGTTCTTCACCTCCTTGAGTGGCAGCACGCCATTGTTTTCCAGCAGTACCACACTCTGGGTAGCGATATCGTAGGCTGTCTGGCGCTCCTCGGGCGTATCGAGCTTGATATCCTCCTTCGAGTAGAGATAAGCATCCTTATCGAACAATCCCATACGGAACTTGATACGCAGCACATTCTTCACGGCACGCTCCAGCACCTCGGGCTTAACCAGACCTTTATCGATAGCCTCCTGCAAAAGCTGGTAGTTGGCACCAAAGGGGAAGTCGACATCGTTACCACCATTGATGGCAGCGGCGGCCTTTTCTACGGCACTATCGATATTCGGAATCTGGTCGATAGCGGTATAATCGCTCACCACCATGCCATCGAAACCTACGTAACCACGCAGGATATCCTGCAGAATCTCGCTGTTAGCCACACATTTTGTGCCATGCACCTCGTGATAACCTGGCATCACAGCTACGCTACCAGCCAAACGGATCATAGTCTCGTGAGGCAACAGAATCTCTTCCATCATCTCCTTCTCGTCGGCATCGCCGCCGCCACCATAACCTAAGTAGTGTTTAGAGCAGGCGCCAACACCTTTCTTCAAGTCGCCCTGCTGCAAGCCGTTTACAAAAGCGGTACCCATCACAGCCGACAGGTAGCCATCCTCGCCATACGACTCCTCCAAACGATTGAAACTGGGAGTACGACACACATCGACCATTGGCGACAAGGCAAAGACACCCCCCATCTTACGCAGTTGTGTACTGGTCTGACGGGTTTTCAGTTCAGCCAACTCAGGGTTGAACGAACCTGCCTGACCTATCTGCTGGGGATAGATGGTAGAACTTAAGGTATTGATACCCGAGAGCACCTCTTCGTGCAAGAGGGCTGGGATACCGTTGGGGGTATGGTGCATCAGCCAGTCCTGAATGGCCACAGCACGATCGCGCAGTTCGTTCGGATCGCGAGGCTGCTGCATGCAGAACTGTGAGAAATGACCAATACCATAAGGAATCAGTTCCTTACACTTGGCTGTATCTAACTTGCCATCAGCATCAAAGAGTTCGTCCATATACATACTCTTCAGCTGTGCGATGCGCTCCTCCTGAGGCATCTTCTGGTAGAGTTCATCTATTTGCTGTTCCATGTCTGTTACTGTGTTACAACTTGTAATTAATGCAGCAAGCGCCATCATAGCCCAACTGCCAATAGTCTTAAGTTCCTTTTTCATTGGATAATACCTTATTTATTATTTAGTCTCGTACCACTTCTTCAGCACGTAGAAGGCCAGCTTCTTCTCGCCCTTATCACTTACCAGCCCCTTGCGGTTATAATAGTCCTGCACACCAGGCAGTACACGACGAGGCGAACGGAAGTCCTTCAGAATCCAAGGTGTGGTACCTGCCAGGCCCTCAATCTTATCGAGCATAGCGGTATTCTCCTTGTAGAGATTCTCCTGGAACTCCTCAGTCCAGCGCTGGTTCTTGGCACCATGATAGCCATAACGGGCACCGCCACCAAACTCGCTGATAATCACGGGTTTGTCGTAAGGAATCACCCACTTCATCTTTGGCGCATCGTTTACATCGCGATACCAACCGATGTACTGGTTGAAGCTTACCACATCTACATACTCGTTCATATTGTCGTTCAAACGGTTCACGTAGTTCGAGGCACCAGTAACCTCCATCGCCATCGAAATAAGGCGGGTGTTATCGAGTGTGCGAGCATACTTGGCCAAACCGCCCAAGAACTTATCACGCTCGGCTGAATGTGGGGTTTCGTTGGCGATACTCCAGATAATCACGTTAGCACGATTATGGTCGCGGGCAATCATATCGGTAAGCTGCTGCTTGGCATTAGCGAAGGTGTTTGGATTAGTCCAGGCGATGGTCCAGTAAACAGGAATCTCGCTCCATACCAGGATACCCATACGCTCAGCCTCGCGCACCATCTCCTCGTGGTGAGGATAGTGTGCCAGACGCACAAAGTTACAACCTAACTCTTTTGCCCACGAAAGTAATGTGTGAGCATCCTCAACGCTGTTGGCACGTCCGCCACCATTAGGCTTCTCATTGTGGATAGAGATACCTTTCAGGAAGATGGGCTTACCATTAAGCAGAATCTGCTTGCCACGTGTCTCGATAGTACGGAAACCGATAGAATCAGCAACCATACCTGTATCAAGCGTGAGCTGCACATCATAGCGTTTGGGGTTCTCAGGGCACCACAGCTGCAGTTTCTTGGCAGCCACCTTCAAGGTGCCACTTACCTGTCCATCGGCATCGGTAGTGAACTGCTGTTTCAACTTCAGTTCTGGGATATACACCTCTACCAGATGGCCAGCCTCCTTGGTATTCATCTTAGCCGAAAAGGCGAGCTCTCTCACCTTGGCCTTGTTGGCGGCCTTTTTCAGCTGCAGATCGTAGTTCTCCAGATAGTTAATAGGCACTTTTACCAGCTTCACATCACGGGTAATGCCACCATAGTTCCACCAGTCGAAAATCTGTGTAGGCACATCCTCGGCATGACGCTTGTTATCTACCTTAACAATCACAGTATTCTCGCCTTTTTTCAACAAATCGCTGATATCATAGTTGAATGGGGTAAAACCACCCACATGGTGACCAGCCTTCTTACCATTTACCCACACATGGCAATCGTAGTTTACAGCGCCAAAATACAGCAAGGTGCGGCATTCGGTCATAGGCACAGCCTGGAAACACTTCTTAAACCATACCGTTCCCTCGTAGAAGAACAGCTTTTCGTCCTGGGTATTCCAGTCAGAAGGAATCTTCATGGTTGGCGACTTATCGAAGTCGTACTCAATCAAATCCTCTGGCTTCTGGGACTTGGCATTGATAAAGAAACCATTGCGCATAGGTTTCATTCGATAATCATAGAAACCTTCCTCTTGCACATCGACGATATAGTTCCAATCGCCATTCAATGAACAGGTTTCGTAAGCATTGACATTCTGAATCAATGGCAACGTAAAATCGCCAGCTGACACTGTGAACACAACGCTCACAGACAGCATGAGTGTAGATAGCAACTTTTTCATATACCGTGTTTACTTGATAATCAAACCTCCGTTAGGCTGAATGGTTACCTTAGCCTTACCTCTCTTGTCAATTTTCAGCGAATTCATCGTAGGTTCTCCCTTCTGATTGTCGACATAGATAGTAGGCGTTTTACCTGTGAACATAGAGAGATCAAGAGTAAGTTTGAGGGGAACCTTCTGGGCATTCAAGCCAGCAATATACCAATCGGAACCATGGCGACGAGCCAAAACCACATACTTACCTGGGTAGCCATCAATGAAACGGGTTTCGTCCCAAGTAGCAGGTAACTGCTTCAGGAAGTCGAGTTCGAACTGTGGTAGCTCCTGCAGGTTGTTAGGATACATAGCCACACACTGAATAGAAGTCTGGTTGGTAATACCAGAAGCCATCTCGAAAATATCGGTAGTCTTACGAGAGTGACGACTCTTATTGTCGCGACTCAGATACTTATTCATGATTACGCCACCCCAATCCATCGAAGCAACAGCATTACGGCAGAAGGGATGCAAAGTAAGATCAAATGCCTCATGGATGGCAGCGCCTTCACCAAAGAACACGTTCTCACTGGCCAAGACAGCCTCGGAAGCTACATAGTTGGGGAACATACGCTCCCAACCGCGAGGTAAGGTACATCCGTGGAAGATAACCTGTATGTCATAACGGTTAGCATCTACCATAATATCTTCGTAAAGCTGTAAGGTCTCCTGCTTATCGCCACCAAAGAAGTCGACCTTGATGCCCTTAACACCAATCTGCTGTAACCACTTGAACTCACGATTACGGGCCAACGAAGAGTTCAGACAATTGCGTGGTCCCTGAGGCGCATCGTTCCAGTAGCCATTCGAATTATACCACAGCATAAGCGAAACGCCTTTCGACTGAGCATAACGAGAAAGCTCAACCATCTTGTCGCGACCTATCTGAGTGTCCCAAAGCGCATCTACCAGACAATACTCATAGCCCATCGTAGAAGCCAAATCAATCAGCTTCACCTGATCATCATAATTGGTGGCACTATCCTGCCAGATAAGCCAGCTCCAGGTATAGCGACCTGCCTTAAAATCGTAGGCAGGCTCGTAAAGCGGATCAACCACATCGTAACTGATAGTGGTTTCTACCAGTGGTTTCAAGGTAGAACCTACGGTTATCGTACGCCAAGGAGTCTCAGCAGGGAGCGATACGGCAACGAACTCTGAACCAAACCCTCCATTTTCGCCCTTATCGGGGAAAGCGATTGTATAGCCCACACCTGGCTGATAATCAGACACATGTGTTCCACAGTAAGTACCAGTAGTACCAGTTTCGCTCACCAGAGCCCAACCATCAGGCAGGTGGAACATCAAAGGGAAGGTATAGCCACGACCATAATGCGACTTCACGTTCATCTGTCCATCTACACTATAGCCTTCTTCATAACTGGGTTTGGTATTTGCCCATCCTGTCTTAGGACCTATCTGTGGAGAGATAAACGTTGTTGTTCCATCAGGAAAGTTAAAGCTGGTGGCCTCGCCAAAAATCAGCGCACGCTGAGTATCTCGAGGGCCTTTGGCTATACCATACTTGAATGCCACGTCGTTATCCGATACCATGAAAGTCACAGTCATCTGCAATTTCTGCTCGTTTTCGAGGGTTAGCAATAATTTGTTGGCCTTATAGTCGATGTGAGATGTCTTGATGGTACGCATATCGTAGTGCTTCTCAACAGCCTCTGTCTTGCTTGACACAATCTTCAGTCCGTTAGTTAAATCGCCGATACTGGTATTCAAGCCCAAATTGGATTTCGTCACCATCTGCTTGCCATCCAGCGACACGCTATAGGTAGCCTTGCCACCTTCATCGTCTACAGTAACTTCCAGATTTCCACTTGGTGATTTCACCTTCACCTCTTCTGCCCTACAAAGGCTTGCAACCAACAAGGCTGCCACAATACATACATTTTTGATCATAGTCTGTTAGAAAACAATTATAATTTTGGTTGCAAAGATACGAATTATCCACCAAGGTAGAAAGTTCCCCAGCGTTAACAAATTGTAAAAAATACACTTCTCCATGCAATCTTTTACACATTAGCTACTCTATATAAGCAAAAAACACTAATTTTGCAAACAAAAAAAACACAAAGCAACCTTTCCTCTCGGCCTCCGGGGCGTTTGGTAAAAGTTTGTTAAATAAATGCTTCATCATGCAAGAATTTGCTCCCTGTTGCATTTTTATCCATAAATAGCATCAACCTAATGATTATTACGAAACTCTAAAGACGTGAAAAAAGAATTATTACTATTGGCCTGTATGACGTTAGTTGTACAGCACACTGAAGCTCAGGACTACTTCTCTGCTGCTTCGGACTACGCTCGCCTGTATGTAGGGCCTATCGAGCCACAGTACCAGCTATCAACGTGGTACGACATTCCTTATTATAAAGGGAATACAAACATGTATCAAGGGCGAATAAGCTATTGTGGCGTAGTTTACGATCATGTAAAACTACGTTTCGATCAGCTGAAACAGCATGTGGTGGTATTATCCCCCATAGCTGGCATCTGCTGCCTGCCTGATCAGGAGCATGTAGACTGGTTTGAGATGGATGGTCACAGATACGTACACGATCCAGAAGACAGTACACGATATGCTTCTCTGCTATGTGACGGAACCACTAATGGCATTCGTCTTTATCATAGTGTATGGAAGGTTTTCAGCGGTGAAGAGCTCTTATTCGGAGAGAAGAAATATCTAAAGACTCTCAGCACCGAAGAATATTATACACTTATCACCGCCAACGGAGAAAAGCACCATGTAAAGCGTGCATCAGATATTACAAAGCTCATTCCTGAACAGAAAAAGCGGATCAAACAAGTAGTAAAACAGAATCGTCTCTCATTCTCAAATAACGAACGTGAGAAAAGTCTTGTGACAGTGGTTGAGAATATTTCAGGCGTACCATATCATAAACCAGAAAGGCAACAAGCAGAGAAACGGCAAACGCCCACTCTCTGCCGTCCTGCCACACCTATTGATGATAAGCAGCTTATATCAGGCATACCCGTTCTTGATACCGATACGATTTCAACTGGCTCGGCAAGAACTACGACTTATATAGTGCCTGGCGTAAAGAAAGCAAGAGCAAGTATTTCAGATGATCAGGAACTTGCCGAGATAGTAGTTGTAGCCGGACGACAGTCGGCCGTAAAAAGTACAACTATGAGTTCAGAGAAGTTCAAACCCCAGTTACTTAAAAACATCCCATCAGCCTTTGGCGAGTCGGATATTATGAAGATAGTACTCACTCTACCAGGTGTCACGACTGTAGGCGAGGCCTCAAGCGGATATAATGTGCGAGGAGGTGCAACAGATCAGAACCTGATAGTATTCAATGGAGGCACTGTATACAACCCGTCACACCTGTTCGGAATATTCACCTCGTTTAATTCAGATGCAGTTGAGGACGTGGAACTGTTTAAGTCAAGTATCCCAGCAGAATATGGAGGCAGAATAAGTAGCGTATTGAAAGTGAACTCGAAAGAGGCAAACATGCAAAAGCTGACAGGTTCGGCAAGTATTGGCGCACTTACCAGCAAGGCGAATATAGAGATCCCTATCGTCAAGGATCATGTATCACTCATGCTAAATGGCCGTACAACTTATAGTGATTGGATTCTCAAACTATTACCAGAAGACAGCGGCTACAAAAATGGTCATGCAAACTTCTTTGACCTTGGTGGCGTACTGACATGGAAACTGAATAATATGCACCGCCTTAAGATATATGGATACTGGAGCCATGATAAGTTTTCGTTCAGTTCAGAGGACAATTACGGATATCAGAATCGTAACATCTCGGCAGAGTGGCGCTCTATCCTGAATGAGAAAACAACAGCTACCCTTTCTGTCGGACTTGACCACTATGACTATTTCAACGAGGAATGGGGCACGCCATCCATGGCTGCACGACTGAGTTTCGGTATCGATCAGTTATGGGGTAAGCTGCATATTCGTCAGCGTTTGTCTGATAAGCAGACGCTCTCGTATGGCCTTTCGATGCAACATTATAATGTGCAGGCTGGTAAATATGAGCCTCTGGGCGAAGAATCATGCATCAAAACAGACCAAATACAAAAAGAGAAGGCATTGGAGAGTGCTGCATATATAGAATACGAGCATTCGCTCACAGAGAAGCTGTCTGTTTCAGCAGGTTTACGCTATTCTATGTTTAATGCACTTGGACCTCGCGATGTTAATCATTATACTGAGGGAGAACTTCCTTCAGAGTCGACATGGCTGGAGACACGCCATGAAACAGGTATTATCAAGACCTATCACGCACCAGAGATACGCTTGTCGGCTCGCTACGCATTAAAGGATAATCTCTCATTGAAAGCAGGTTTCAACACGATGCATCAATACATCCACAAAGTGTCGAATACCTCCATCATGTCGCCTACAGATATATGGAAGCTCTCCGATCTTAATATCAAACCACAGAATGGATGGCAAGTGGCAGCAGGAATCTATCATGAGACTGCCGGAAAAAAATATGAGTTATCTGCAGAGGTGTACTACAAGCATATTGGTGATTATCTTAATTATCGCAGTTCAGCAGTTCTGCTGATGAACCCTCACCTTGAGACTGATGTTATCTCGACAAAGGGAAAAGCCTATGGCATAGAACTGCAAGCGAAGAAGCCTTTAGGCAAACTGAATGGATGGGTAAGTTATACATACTCACGTTCACTGCTACGTCAGGACGACAAGAGGGTAGCAATGCCTCTGAACGATGGCGATTGGTATCCTTCTGAATATGACAGACCTCATGAGGTTAAGGCTACGCTCAACTTCAAGCTTACAGAGAGGTATAGTTTTTCCAGCAATTTCAACTATGCCACTGGTCGCCCGACTACAGTACCTGCCGGCAAATACTACAGTTTCGATAGCTACAAGTATATGCCATATTACACAGATCGCAACACCTACCGTATTCCAGACTATATGCGTTTGGATCTAGCGTTTAACATAGAACCCACTCATAAACTGACATCCTTCCTCCACACATCGTTCTCTATAGGTGTATATAATGCCCTTGCACGTAAGAATGCCTATAATATCTACTATGTCAATGAAGGAGATGAAATTAAAGGGTACAAGCTGTCTGTGTTTGGCACAGCCATTCCTTATGTCTCACTAAATATACGGTTCAACTAAATGATGAAAAAATGAAAAAGGACAAGTTATATATCATCCTATGCCTCATCTTAGCCACTATCCTGTCGGGCTGTATTGAGGAATATCAAGCTGAAATACCAACAACGGATTCCGACATACTCGTTGTTAATGGTACGATACGTTCTTCAGAACAGAACACATTCATCCTGTCACTTACGCAGGCTATCAATTCTGACCCGATGCTCAAATTTGCAGAGCATGCTATAGTCTCTGTACGCGGAACTGACGGTTCTGAATATGAAGTCGATGGTTTCTATGGCGTATATTCATGTTGGATTGGTGAACTTAATCCTGACGTAGAGTATTACCTCCATATTGAATACGATGGCGATGTTTATGAATCCGAGCCCCAGAAACCCTTACGTACAGAAAAAATTGCAGATGTCAGTGTGGTACAGAACACACCTGAAAGCAACATAGACATACTCGTAACACCAGACGCGCCCTTCAACCCTGACAAAACAAATTACTATTCGTGGGAATGCGACGAGACATGGGAAGTACATTCTGAGTACAGAACAACCATCTATTATGATATAGACCTAAAGAAGGCAGTATATAATGACAAACAGTTTCCTTGGCGTGGATGGAAAGATGCTACAAAATCATTTATGGTTGGAGCAAGTAATAATTACGAAGGCCAACATATCCAAAGACTCAAGATATACGATATAGATCGTAGCGATGAGCGCGTATATTACAAGTATAGCGGTCTGGTACATCAACGTGCCATCAGCAAAGCAGAATACGAGTATGAACTGGCATGTAAGCAAGCCAGTTCTGAGATGGGAGGACTGTTCACACCTCAACCATCCTCTCTGCCTACTAACATCCGCTGTCTGACTTCCTCCAGACACGTGATTGGATTTGTGGGGTGTGCGATGAATACAAGTGCTTACAGATTCTTCCTCAATGCCGATGATTATTCTATTGAATATCCTCCATATGAAGACACCCGCTTATGGGTTGAGAATCCCAGTGATATGAACTGCATCCGATTGTTAGAGAAAGGCATGTTCCTATGCGCATGGATAGATGAGAGATTAGCTGGGAAAGACTTACAAACGGCATGGGCGTTCCAAGAACAACTCGATGTCAGATATAAAGGCGCATATACCGACGAACCTTCTTTTTGGTCATTCACAGAAGACGACGACAACCTCCAATCGTCTGATATAAAATAAAATCCATATGAACAACAGATTATTATCACTTATCACAGTTTTGGCGCTAAACCTCAGCACCTGGGCCACAAACATTGAGACTGACCGCCAATGGTATTTAGCTGGCGAAGCAATGAAGGTGAACATCACCACTGATCATGCACTAATCGCTTACGCAGAACTATGCGACACGCATAGTCTGGTAGCTGGTAATTCGATCAGTCTTAACAAAGGAAAGGGTGCTACTACTATCGAGTTGCCATCCAACCTCCATAGTGGATACTATGTACTTTCAGCATATACCCGTGATAACGCAAATGTTTCAAACAAGCTGATTGCCATCATAAACCCCCTACGCAAGAATAAAGACGACGATATCGAATGGATAAAGGACGACAGTTGTTGGGTGAGTGGTATGGGAACATCCGACTTGGTAAGCAATAAAGCCATCGATATACGTGAGACGGAAGGTCACATCATCAAAGCGCACGTAAAGAACATACATGCAGGCAATAGTTTCACGAGCAGTCAGGTGTATCCTTCATTAAGCATCATAGGAAAACAGATACATTATTTTGAAGGGAAGATGATTAACGACACTACAGCCATCTTTTACACCTATGGTATTCATGGCAAGCAACCGCTCGTGCTCTCTGCCATATCATCTACAGACGTGAGTCTGCCTATTGAGATGATTAATCCATTTGCTGTCATGCTCCCAAGAGAACTACCACATCTGGTGTTCCACTACAAACGCAGTGAGGTTGAAAACCGTTCAATGGATATGCAACGGCATCAGATTGGCATCGCACCAGTCAAGCACGAGTTACAAATAGGCGACCATTCAGATGACACAGCCGAAGACGTTGAGCCATTAGGCTATGACGAAAAGGTGATCGGCACTCTACCTGACCTAAGTTATAATCTTGACGAATACCGACAGTTCCGCACAATCAGGGAGGTACTACTTGAATATGTACAATGTGTAAGCAACAGAAAAATAAATGGCGTATCGAAGCTGGTTGTCCGCAAGGAAGATGCCGCCTACGATACCTCATGGCCAACAATGGTATTGATAGACGGTATGCCAGTTCTCGATATAGAGCGGCTACTGAACTATGATGCCCGACGTATTCATTATATCAACATCTATAGTGGGCAATACACCTTTGGACATAGCGTATTTAACGGCATTCTGTCATTTGTAACACGCTCAGGTCGTCTAACCAACTATCCAACAGAGCCCAATATGCAGTATCTGGTGTATAATTTTCCAGAATGAGGTTCGAAATTCTGTAAATAATTTGGTATTTATCCCGATTTGCACTATCTTTGCACACTGTTATGCATACTAATAAGTATAAATACGTGTCGATAGTGAGTGCAGTAGCAGTTTTGCTGTTGCTGGCACTATACATGTGGATGACTTATCGTTCGGTAACCAAGGATATCACAGAACGTGCTGGCAACCAACTCACTTGGGCCATGTTTTATGAGAGTTACACCCGTGCCGATCTGGTTACAGCCGACGACACACTCAGCTTGTCAGAAGCGCGAGGCAATATCTCACTTGAGTCTTCCGTCGAGGGCATGAACGACGCCTTGAGCAAGGATTACCACTCAGAGATATCACTCAATACAGTGGCACAATATGTAGATTCCCTGTTATCAGTAGCCGAGATAAACCGCAATGTGACCATCCTTGAGGTCGATGCTTCGAGAAAGATTATCAGAAAGAACAACGATCGCAACACATCGTGGTCGCTATTGACTAAGCCCATCAGCATACGTAGAGACCAATCACGCGCCATTCAGTTAGCGCTTAACAATCCCTACCCTGAGTTGGCTCAGAAATTGAGCCCTCTCTTCCTGTTGAGCGCCTTTATCCTTGGTTTCTTCGCTATCATCATCGTCCAACTATTAAAGTTCATCACTGAGCAGGAACAAATGGCAGAACTACGCAACGACTTCTCGTATGCAATGGTTCACGACATGAAATCGCCGCTTTCATCGATTATTATGGGTGCACACTTCCTCCATAGTGGTAAGGTTGACGACAAACCACAGATTAAAGACAAGTACTATACCATCATCGAGGAAGAAGCCGAACACCTGTTAACCCTCGTCAATAAGCTACTCACCATTTCGAAACTCGAGAACAAGAAGCTGATTCTGAATAAGTGGGATATAGATATCGAACCAATAATTGACGATTTGATCGAGAAAGCAAAGGCTAAGGCCGACAAGCCATTAGAGATTATAACCGACCTGAAGATAAAGAACGTACTGGCCGATGAGCAATATCTTACCGAGGCTATTGCAAATCTGCTGGACAACGCTATCAAATACTCTAAGGAGGAGATAAAAATCAAGATTTCATCGATAGATACAGACAAGAATGTGCTCTTAAAGGTACGCGATAACGGCATAGGAATCACCAAAGAAGAACAGCAGATTATCTTCGACAAGTTCGGTCGTGCCGCCATCCACGAAAAGAACCGCAAAGGCGGCGTATCAGGCTTCGGCCTAGGTCTGAACTATGTAGACCAGGTGATGCAAGCCCATGGTGGAAAGGTCACCGTATCCAGTGAGAAAGACAAATATTCTGAATTTACACTTTATATCCCAAAGAACGTATGATCAAGTTATTGTTAGTTGAAGACGACGAATCGCTCGCTTACATCGAGAAGACAGGTCTGGAAGACATTATTGGCGGTTATGAGGTAAGCACAGCCAAAAATGGTAAGGAAGGCGTGAAAGCTTGGGAAGAGATTCACCCTGACGTTATTATCTCAGATATCGATATGCCTGTCATGAATGGTTTCGAAATGGTTGAGCGCATTCGCGAGACAGATGGCGACGTGATTATCATCTTCACCTCAGCCCTCACCTCGCCTAACGATGTAAAGGCGGGCTATCGTCTAGGCATCAATAACTACGTCAAAAAACCATTCGTTCCTGAAGAGCTCGACGCTCATATCCAAGCGCTTATGAAAATGCGTGGTGGCGCCAAGACTCAGAATGAAACCAGCCACTACAAACTGGGAAAATTCACGCTGGACGCCAATCACGCCACTCTTCGCAACGACGATACAGGCGTATCCCAAACCATCACCCAGCGAGAGGCACAAATACTGCAACTGCTGGCAGAGAACAAGAACAACGTAGTTCGCAGAGAAGCAATCCTGAGTCGATTCTGGAATACTGAAGATGATTATTTCGCGAGTCGTTCGCTCGATGTTTTTGTGAATAAACTCAGAAAGGTTTTGAGCGACGAGCCCAAGATTAATCTCAAAACAGTTCGTGGTATTGGGCTCCAATTGATAGTAGAAGCTTAAATTCGAAGCTACAATGCAGCATGAGTACGTCCGTGAACGCACTTGAGTACGCCCGTAAGCGCACTCGAGTGCGTACGTAAGCGTACTAATAGCCACCTATCATTAATCAATTGGCTTGTATGGATCCATGGTCTTCAAAACAAGAGGAATACCAGGAGTTGCTAAAAGCCAAGCAGCAAAGGGCCACCAAGTTTGAGCGGGAATGCCCACCAAGCACAATGTAACAATCCAGAAAACAACATCACCAATAATAATTGGTATGATGCTGCGGGTATATTCGTAGACACAGGCTTCAACTAGTGCAACCAGAACCCCAGACACCACCAGCATCGAATTTCCCGCTACCATACTAAATAAGCCTATTATAATTGCAAACACTGGGATAACAATAACTGGACGATGCTTCCATTCCAAGATCTCACGAAGCACAGCACCATAAATAACCAAATTACCTGTTGCTTCTGCAACACAAAGTATTAATATGGAATAAATCGGATGCTGACGCATCCAAGCATATGCCTCTTTTACTAAGGCATCATTCTCAGCAACTTGAAAAACATCTTCCATCGAACACTGCAAGACTGCCAAGCCTGCCATAACAAGCATCACACCTGCAGCAACCTTTAGACGAACAGAACTCCGCTCAGGAATACGGCCTAAGGAATAATTTGCAAAACCAAATTTCAGGAAAACCCAGTTTAGAACAATACACAATAAGATAACAGATGCTGAAGCAGCATAAACCATCACACTCATCGACGTGTCAGCTCCTACCTCTTCGCCTCTGAAACCTTCGATGAAACCGGCAACAAACCCTACCACAGCACCTCCAATGAACATCACAACGAGTGTGATGCCCAATGCCAAAAGTAGATACATTATTGCCTTCTTCATCGCCTTTGTATTATTATATCTGAGTGCAAAGGTACGATGAAAATCTTAAAAACCGACAAAAAGATATGTTATCTTTAGGTTAAATCTTTTAACTTATTTCTCTTTATAGATAACATTGTTGGCTCCACTGGTAATCTTCAAAGCTTCAGGATGCTCCTTGATAAACGAATCAATGTGGCGTACACGCTTCTCCTCGAGAATCTCATCCACAGCTATCAGGATACCAGTCTCCTCAACATCGCCAAAGCCATAGTTGATAGCAGTACCAAAGAGCTTCATAGTTGGCGAAAGACTCATATAAGCATTTACCAATGGTGGAATGTTATAACCCAATTTACGGATTTCACCATTCAACACACGATAGTCTTCCTTGAAAGACTTTCCACTAAAGAGGCATTCCAATTCCTTTGGATCAGTATCCATTTCCAGCGGTTTCATCGGGATAATAAGCTTCTCCTTATCATCAAAATGCTTCTTCAGGAAATAAAGAATCATATCGCGTCCCTTGCGTATGTACGAAGGATACATGGTCATCTTGCCAAAAAAATACTTCACATTTGGTTTGATAACAGTAAGTGCTCCAAGACCATCCCAAAGATTATCCAAGGCAAACAAGCTCTTTGCACCCATACGAGAACTCTGATAGGGAAGAGAGACAAATGAACGTCCGAGCTCGATAGTCCAAGGCGCATACTCTTTGATAAAACGATCAGAGAAGTGAAACATGTGACTCGTTGCCAAGATAGGTTGCCCCTTTTCATCGTATTCCCAATCGGTACCAAGCAGATAACGGTAACCTCCAATGATCTCCTCTGCCTCAGGATTCCACACAATCAACTGCTTGTAACAATTGTCACAAGTATCGAATTCATCGATATCCATATCCTTGCCAGTACCTCCACCAGCCTCACGGAAAGCAATCTCACGCAACCTACCGATTTCCTTCATGACATTAGGCGCGTTGTGTGCCGTAATGACATAAATCTCATTATGGCTTTTATTGGTCATACGAAGCTGACGCTCTGGAGTGAGTTCACTCTTCAGAATCTCCTTGGCTATTGGCTGGATAATTTCCTGTTCCATTCTCTCTTTCTTAAATAGTTTATAGTTTATAGACTTGTTCTCTCACAAATTCAGCCCATTCCATCGGCGTTTTCGACTTATCAAACGTCTGCCAGGGTATAGGCTTTCCTATCTTCACTTCGAAGGTCTTATGCACGTTTTTATACATTTCATCAACCAAAAACAGCATCGCCAGATTAAAAGGCAGGTGTTTATCGCTGAAGTTGGCCAATCGATAGAAGAACTTGCTGTTTTCCCCACTGAAGTGGATGGGAACCACATCGCGCCGATACTCTATGCTCTTCGAAATAAAGGTTTTCTTCCAAGGAATATCCCTGATTACTCCGTTCTGCTTTCGCGAGCAGATACCTGCCGGAAACATCAGCATATGATGATCACTCTTGAATCCAGCCTCAACCATAGCAGGAAAGTTGCGACTCTGATTCCCCGTCTTGTTGATAGGAATACACAATGGAGCGAGTCCTGGCAGATTCATCAACAAATCGTTAACCAGATAGCGGAAACGTCCATTATAGAACCTTCCGATGATGGCACCAAGTGCTACACCATCCTCACCGCCAAGAGGGTGATTACTTACGAAAGTATATAGTTTACCATCGTTAGGATCAGGCAGGTTCTCCTTTCCAACAATATTGAGGGTCATATCGAGGTATTTCACGCATTCCTCCAACCACTCTACGCCTACTTTATCGCGACTTTCCCAAAGGAAAGCATTTACCTGGTCCTGATGAGCAATCTTCTTCAGCCAATTAACTAACGGTCGAGGCACAAATTTAGCCTTTGCGCCCATCTTTCCTTTGAGGATCTGATCGATGTCAATCGTATGCTCAGTCACTGTTGTCATTTCTCTCATTCACTAACAAGTTGCAAAAATAGCACATTTCTTTGAATAATGAGCAAAAAAAGGAGAAAAAACATTGTTTTTAAATGTATTTAGGACACGAAGGGGGCCTAAATCAACAAAAAAAGGTTAAAATCAAAAAAAAGTGGGGAATTGTGGTGTAAAGTGGGGAAAAATGACTAACTTTGCGGCAAATAAATTATTAAATAGGTACGTATGCGTTTTATAGGTAATATAGAGGCAAAAACCGACGCTAAAGGAAGAGCCTTCCTCCCAGCCGTTTTCCGCAAGGTGCTGCAGGCATCTGGCGAGGAAAACCTGGTAATCAGGAAGGACGTTTTCCAGAACTGTCTGGTACTCTATCCTGAAAGCGTATGGAACGAGCGACTGGATTTACTGAAGTCGCAGTTAAGTCCTTGGAAGCAAGCACACCAACAGATTTTCCGTCAGTTCGTATCAGAAGCCGAGGTTGTAACCCTTGATGGCAATGGTCGTTTCCTCATCTCAAAGCGTCTGCTTAAAGCTGCAGAGATAGACCAAGACATACAGTTCATCGGCATGGACAACACGATTGAGATCTGGGCTCCCGAACGACTGAAGTTAACACAGAAGAGCGAAGAAGAATTCGGCATCGAACTTGAGAACATCATGAATAACTGTGATTCCTTATGATAACCACAGCAGAGACATACCATGTACCCGTGCTCCTCAACGAGAGCATTGACGGACTTGATATCAAGTCCGACGGCATTTATATTGACGTAACCTTTGGTGGAGGCGGACACAGCAAGGAAATACTGCGTCGACTTGGTAAAAACGGACATTTATACAGTTTTGACCAAGACCCTGATGCAGAAAAGAACATTGTCAACGACCAACGTTTCACCTTTGTCAGGAGCAACTTCAGATATCTGAAGAACTGGATGCGCTACTACGGAGTAGACCATATCGACGGTTTGCTCGCTGATTTAGGGGTATCAAGTCATCACTTTGATGACGAAACGCGTGGTTTCTCATTCAGATTCGATGCGCCACTTGACATGAGAATGAACAAGCGTGCCGGAGCTACAGCAGCCGAGCTGCTTAACAACTACGGCGAGGAGCAGTTAGCAGATATTTTCTACATCTACGGAGAACTGAAAAATGCCAAAAGAATCGCAGCCGCCATCGCTAAGGCGCGCAGCGAGAAAGCGATAGAGACCACAGGCGACCTCATGAGCATCACTGAAAAACTGTTTCAGCGGGAAAGAGAGAAAAAAGAGATGGCTAAGATGTTTCAGGCGCTTCGCATAGAAGTCAACCACGAGATGGATGCTCTGAAAGAAATGCTGTATGGAGCAAAGGACATGCTTGGTGAAGGTGGGCGCCTTTCAGTTATCACCTATCACTCGCTCGAGGACCGCATCGTCAAGAACATGATGAAGGCCGGCAACGTAGAAGGTAAGATCAAACAAGATTTCTTCGGACGCATTGAAGCACCTTTCCGCCTGGTCAACAACAAAGTTATTGTACCCAGTGACCAGGAACAGCAGCAGAACCCACGCAGCAGAAGTGCCAAATTGAGAATCGCAGAAAGATTGTAACAAAGAGAGAACAGATGGAGAATAAAGACAATATAGAATTATTGGCCGAAACTTCTGACGTGAAGGAACAAGCCAAGAAGACCATCCAGAAGATCAAGGAGAAAGTTAAGGAGGAAGACCCCAAGCTAACCCCGTCCTTGAATCTCAGAACCATTCTTGGTGGCGACTTCCTGACTGCAGAAATGGTACGCAAACAGATATGGTTGTGCGTATTGATTGTTGTGTTCACCATCGTCTATGTTGCCTCCAGATACCAGTGTCAGCAAGACCTGATTGCCATCGACAAGCTGGAAAAGGAACTGCTCGATGCCAAATACAAGGCACTATCCAGTTCCAGCACACTGACAGAGAAATGCCGTGAGAGCCACGTGCTTGACGCGCTGAAGCAAAATAAAGACAGTCTGTTACACATTTCAGACCAGCCACCATATATAATAAATATACCAGAATAAGAATACAAGATGAGTAAGTTCAATAACGATAAGGTCATGCCTCGCTACTTCGCAATCGCAGTAGTACTCACACTGATTGGTTTTGCCATAATTGGCAAGGCCATGTACATCATGACCGCCAAGAAGGATTATTGGACTCAAGTAGCATCTCGACTGAAGCGCGACAGTGTTACTGTAAAACCGAATCGTGGTAACATATTAAGTTGCGACGGTCAGTTGATGGCCAGTAGCATACCGGAATACAAGGTGTTTATGGACTTTCAAGCCAGCGCAGACGATTCTATCGGCAAGCGTAACCGCGACTCCATCTGGGCAGCCAACATCGACACCATTTGCTACGAGCTGAATCAGATTTTCCCACAGAAGTCGGCAGCAGAATTCAAGCAACATCTTCTGGAAGGAAAGCATAAGGTTCAGAAAAATGGCACAATAGGTTCTCGCCATTGGGACATTCTGCGTCGTCGTATAGACTATAATACATTCTGCGAAGTACACAACCTTCCGATCTTCAAGGAACGTACCTACAAAGGCGGTTTCCATTGGGAAGAATACAACACACGTCGCAAACCATTCGGCACATTGGCGCAACGTACCATCGGCGATGTCTATATAGCTAAAGATAGCGCTAAGAACGGATTGGAGTTATCGTTAGACACCCTGCTTCGTGGAAAGAACGGTTTGATGCACCGTCGTAAGATTCTCAGCAAGTACTTGGATATTCCCGTTCTCTCGCCTGAAGACGGTGTAGATGTTGTGACCACCATCGACGTTAGTATGCAGGACTTAGCAGAACGCGCATTGGTCGACGAGTTGAAGGAAATCAACGGTGAAATGGGCGTTGCCATTCTGATGGAAGTTAAAACCGGTGATGTTAAAGCCATTGTAAACATGACCCGTGGCAATGATGGAAAATACTACGAAATGGTGAATAATGCCATCAGCTACCGTTGCGAACCAGGTTCTGTATTCAAGGTTGCCTCATTCCTGGTTGCCCTCGACGATGGTGTAATCGACACCACCATGACCATTCCAACCGGATGTGGCGTTATGGAAATGCACGGACGTCCTATGAAAGACCATAACTGGCGACGTGGCGGATACGGCACCATTAATGTTGCCCGTGCTTTGGAAGTCAGCTCGAATATCGGTGTCAGCTACCTCATCGACAAGTATTATGGCCGGAATCCCAGAAAGTATGTTGAAGGTCTATATCGCGTAGGTATCCACGAAGACCTGAAGTTACCATTGGTTGGTTATCATACACCAATGATCCGCATGCCGGACACCAAAACCACCGACAGATCAAAGTATTGGAGCAAGACAACCCTCCCCTGGATGAGTATAGGTTATGAAACCCAGATAGCTCCCATCAACACGGTAGCCTTTTATAATGCCATCGCCAATGATGGCAAGATGATGCAGCCTCGTTTCGTAAAACAACTGATGAAGAACGGCGAAGTCATCAAGGAATTTGAGCCCGTTGTTTTAAAAGAGCGAATTGCCAAACCACAGACCATCAAGACCATGCAGACCATATTGGAGCATGTGGTTAGTCAAGGACTCGGTAAAAAAGCCGGTTCAAGATCATTCAAGGTTGCAGGAAAAACAGGAACTGCGCAAGTTGCCGACCAATATGGCAGCTATCACTCTGGTGTGACACGCTACTGGCTGAGTTTTGCCGGTTTCTTCCCTGCTGACAATCCTCGCTACACCTGTATCGTCTGCTTAAAGAAATCAGGACTACCGGCCTCTGGTGGCGGCATGAGCGGTGTAGTATTCCATCATATCGCCGAAGGCGTCATGGCCCAGAACCTGAAACGTAGCGTCGACGATGCCCGTGACGCCGAATCAGTGCTGACTCCCGATGTCAAGAAAGGCAACAACTCTGCTGCCAACTTCGTTCTGGCAAGTCTGAAAGCGAAAGGCTCTGTTTCCAACAACAGCAATCGTGAGGTTAGCAAAAACGTGGTACCCGATGTTACGGGAATGGGAGCAAAAGATGCTGTATTCCTGTTAGAAAGTCGTCGCATCAAGACACATCTGAAGGGCAGAGGAAAAGTAAAGTCACAAAGCATCCACGCCGGCAGCTCTATCAAGCAGGGCATGGTGTGCGAACTAATTTTAGATTAATATATATAATAAGGTATAAGAATATGAGATTAAACGAATTACTCAAACATGTAGAAATCCTCAACATCACAGGTGATGCCGGGGTGGAAATAAGTGGAGTAAACATCGATTCCCGCCGCATTGAAAAGGGACATCTATTCGTTGCTATCCCAGGTACAGTAACGGATGGACATAAGTTCATCCCCAAAGCTATTGAATTGGGAGCAGCAGCTGTTTTATGCGAGAAGATACCAGAAAAACTGGCCCCAGAAGTCACATATATACAAGTTGCCTCTACCGAAGACGCTGTCGGAAAGGTTGCCACCCTATTCTATGGCGATCCTTCAAGAAAACTGAAGCTGGTAGGCGTAACGGGTACTAATGGAAAGACAACCATTGCCACCTTATTATATAATATGTTCCGCAAATTCGGACACAAATGTGGTTTACTGTCAACCGTTTGTAACTATATCGAAGACGAAGCTATTCCTGCCGATCATACAACCCCCGACCCCATCGAGCTGAACCGCTTGCTGGCTCAGATGGTCGATGCCGGTTGCGAGTATGCCTTCATGGAGTGTTCTAGTCACGCCATCGCTCAGAAACGCATCGGCGGATTGAAGTTTGCCGGTGGTTTGTTTACCAACCTGACACGCGACCACCTGGACTATCACAAGACCTTCGAGAACTATCGTGATGCCAAGAAAGCATTCTTCGACGGTCTTGAAAAAGATGCCTTTGCCATTACCAATGCCGACGACAAGAATGGTATGGTGATGGTACAGAACTGCAAGGCCAATATAAAGACATACTCTACGCGTACAATGGCTGATTTCAAGGCAAAGATCATTGAATGCCATTTTGAGGGAATGTATCTCGACATCAACGGTAAAGAGGTTGGCGTACAATTCATAGGTAAATTTAATGTCAGCAACCTGCTGGCCGTGTATGGTGCCGCCGTCATGTTAGGCAAGAAACCAGAAGACATCTTACTGATTCTCAGTACTCTGAAGAGTGTCAACGGCCGACTGGAGCCCATCCACTCACCCGAGGGTTACACCGCCATTGTTGATTATGCTCACACCCCCGATGCCTTGGAGAATGTACTGAATGCCATCCACGAGGTTTTAAATGGCAAAGGTAAAGTTATCACCGTTTGCGGTGCTGGCGGCAACCGTGATAAGGGCAAACGTCCCATCATGGCACAAGAAGCCGTAAAACAGAGCGACAGAGTCATCATTACCTCTGATAACCCACGTTTCGAAGAACCACAGGATATCATCAACGATATGCTGGCCGGACTCGATCAGAAACAAATGAAAAAAGTACTGAGCATTGTTGACCGTCGTGAAGCTATCCGCACTGCCTGCATGCTGGCAGAAAAGGGCGACGTTATCCTGATTGCCGGCAAGGGCCATGAAGACTATCAAGAAATTAAAGGTGTAAAGCACCACTTTGACGACAAAGAAGTAGTCAAGGAAATATTTAATTCATAATACCATCGTTTATGTTATACTATCTGTTCAGATTTCTCGACCAGTACGATATACCTGGATCACACATGTGGGCGTATATTTCATTCCGCTCACTACTCACTCTTATTCTCTCGTTGCTCATCTCGGCATGGTTCGGCGAGAAGTTCATCAAATGGATGAAACGCAGAAGCATCTTTGAGACTGAGCGCGACCCGAGCATCGATCCATTCGGAGTAGAGAAAAAAGGTGTACCAACCATGGGTGGTATCATCATTATAATTAGTATACTGATACCTGTATTGCTGTTCGGACGTATCCGCAATACCTATCTCATACTAATGGTTATCACCACCGTTTGGCTCGGATTCTTAGGTCTCTTGGACGACTACATCAAGATTTTCAGACGCAACAAAGATGGTCTGAAAGGCAAATACAAGATTGTAGGTCAAGTGAGCATTGGTTTCATCGTCGGCTTAACACTCTGGTTAAGTCCAGATGTTGTGGTACGAGAGAACGTGAATGTCAGACAACAGAATCAGGAAATTGTAGTTAAACACAAGAAGGAGGCTGTTAAGTCACTTCACACTACCATTCCCTTTATTAAAAACCACAACTTGAACTACTCGAATGTCATGTCGTTCTGTGGCAAGTATAAAGTAGCTGCAGGCTGGGTACTCTTTGTACTGATGACAATTCTGGTGGTAACTGCGGTATCCAACGGAGCCAACCTGAACGACGGAATGGATGGAATGTGTGCCGGCAACTCCGCAATCATTGGTGTGGCATTGGGTATTCTAGCCTATGTATCGTCGCACATCGGCTATGCATCGTATTTTGACATCATGTACATTCCCCACTCTGAAGAATTGGTTGTATTCCTCTGTGCCTTTATCGGAGCCATGATTGGTTTCCTGTGGTACAACGCCTATCCCGCTCAGGTGTTCATGGGCGATACCGGTTCGCTCACCATCGGTGGAATCATCGGTGTTGCCGCTGTAATCATCCATAAGGAGTTGCTGTTACCCATCCTGTGCGGCATCTTCTTCGTTGAGAGTCTGAGCGTGATTATCCAAACCCAGTGGTTTAAGTTCATGAAACACAAAGGCCAACGTGTGCGCGTGTTCCGTGCTACACCTATCCACGACAATTTCCGTAAGCTCGACACACAGCTCGATGCTACAAGTAGATATATTCTTAAGAGCTGGCCTCATCGTCCGTTCCACGAGTCGAAGATTACTATCCGATTCTGGATTACATCAATTATTCTGGCCGCTATCACCATCATTACATTAAAGATGCGTTAAACAAATATATGAAAAGGATTGTTATATTAGGAGCAGGAGAAAGTGGTGCAGGAGCCGCTGTTCTCGCAAAGAAAGAAGGTTTCGATGTGTTTGTATCAGACATGTCGAAGATTGCCGACAAGTACAAAAAGCTGATGGACGACCACCAGATTGAGTGGGAAGAAGGACATCATACAGAGGAGAAAATTCTGAATGCCGACGAAATCATCAAGAGTCCCGGCATCCCTGATACCGCTCCCATGATTCAGAAGATCATTGCCAAGGGAATCCATATTATCAGCGAGATTGAGTTTGCTGGTCGTTATACCAATTCAAAGATGATCTGTATCACAGGTTCTAATGGTAAGACCACCACTACCTCGCTCATTTATCATATCTTTAAGGAGGCTGGTTACGATGCCGGTTTAGCTGGTAACATCGGAAACTCATTGGCGCTGCAGGTGGCCGAGGATCCACACGAATACTACATCATTGAGCTCAGCTCATTCCAGCTCGACAACATGTACGATTTCCGTGCCGATATCGCTATTCTGCTGAATATCACCCCCGACCATCTGGATCGTTACAACTTCGAGATGCAGAATTATGTGGATGCCAAGATGCGTATCATCCAGAACCAGACAGATAAGGATGCCTTCATCTACTGGGCTGACGATCCCATCATCAAGCGCGAATTAGAGAAGTACGATATCCACTCTATCCAGTACCCATTCTCTGAACTGAAGGAAAAGGGCGTGATTGGTTATATCGAGGAGGGCCAGTATAAGATTGAGAAGCCCGAGCCATTCAACATGGAGCAGGAGAGTCTAAGTCTTACAGGCAAGCACAATATCTACAACTCGCTGGCTGCCGGCATTGCTGCCGACATTGCTGGTATCAAGAAGGAAGAGATTCGCAAGAGCCTGAGCGACTTCCCTGGTGTTGAGCACCGCTTGGAAAAGGTTTGCACCGTGCGTGGCGTACAGTATATCAACGACTCAAAGGCCACCAACGTCGATGCCTGCTGGTATGCCCTTGAGGCCATGAAGACCAAGGTGATCCTCATTATCGGTGGTAAGGACAAGGGCAACGATTACGAGCCCATCAAACCACTGGTTAAGGAGAAGTGCTCTGGTATTGTGTACCTGGGGGCCGACAACCAGAAGTTGCACGACAACTTTGACCATTTAGGTATCCCCGTTCGCGACACTCACTCTATGAAGGAGTGTATGGAGGCCTGCTACGAGATGGCTAAGCCAGGCGAAACCGTACTGTTAAGCCCCTGCTGTGCTTCGTTCGACCTCTTTAAGAACATGGAGGACCGTGGCGAGCAGTTTAAGACAATTGCAAGAAGTCTGTAAAGAATGAACAAGAAAATAGGCAACATCTTTAAAGGAGACAAGGTCATCTGGATGGTATTTTTCTTCCTCTGTATGATCAGTATTGTCGAGGTATTCTCTGCCTCGAGTAACCTGACGTATAAGAGCCAGAATTACATGGGTCCGATTGTTTTCCACACCATCACCATCATCCTTGGCGCGGTAGTGGCAGTAGTTACCCTTAACATTCCGTGCCGATACTTCAAACTGATGACGCCTTTCTTGCTTATCATCACAGTTATCCTGCTACTCTGGGTACTTGCCACGGGTGAAAAGACTGGCGATGCCAGCCGATGGATTAATATCTTCGGACTCACCTTCCAGCCCTCAGAGATTGCCAAAGGAACTATCGTATTGGCGACTGCCCAAATTCTTAGTGCTATGCAACGCGAGAACGGAGCTGATAAAAAAGCTTTCAAATATATCCTGTGTATCGTAGTTCCGATAGCATTTCTTATCATGGTCGAAAACCTGTCTACTGCAGCCCTTTTATGTTCAGTAGTCTATCTGATGATGATTATCGGCCGTGTACCTGCTATTCAGTTAATCAAATTAGCAGGCGTTGTCGCTGGTTTAGTTCTTTGCGGACTACTCTTGGTTATGGCTGTTGGAAATGACAACAGCATAGCTGTCGACAAAGCATCCACCGAACAAGTCACAACTGCTCCAAAGGAGAAGAGCAAACTTGAAAAATTGCTGCACCGTGCTGACACTTGGAAATCACGTATCAAGAAATTCTCGAACAAAGAAGAAATAACGCCCGACCAATACGACCTTGACAAGGACGCTCAGGTAGCTCATGCCAACATCGCCATCGTATCGAGCAACATTATTGGCAAAGGCCCTGGGCAGTCGGTAGAACGCGACTTCCTGTCACAGGCATTCTCCGACTTCATCTTTGCCATCGTCATCGAAGAGTTGGGCATTCTCGGCGCCACAGGTGTAGTATTCCTCTATATCGTGCTACTCTATCGCACGGCACGTATCGCCAGTAGGTGTGAGAACAATTTCCCAGCATTTCTAGCCATGGGATTAGCACTGTTACTGGTCATCCAGGCAGCCTTCAATATGCTTGTTGCTGTGGGCATAGCGCCTGTAACAGGTCAACCGCTCCCATTGATCAGTAAAGGTGGTACTTCCACCATTATTAACTGTGCCTACATTGGTGTTATATTAAGTGTTAGCCGTTCAGCGAAAAAAAGGGAGGCAAAAATAGCAGAAAAAGAAATATAATTTGTAATTTTGCACGCAATAAGAAGAATAGATATGGAAGAACTGAGAGTCATCATTAGCGGAGGAGGCACTGGAGGGCATATTTTCCCTGCAGTTTCTATAGCAAATGCCGTCAAGGCGCTTCGTCCCGATGCAAAAATCCTGTTTGTGGGCGCAGTTGGTCGAATGGAGATGCAACGTGTACCGGCTGCAGGCTACGACATTAAAGGTCTGCCCATCTGTGGTTTTGATCGCAAGAATCTTCTGAAGAACTTTAAGGTTCTATATAAGATATGGAAAAGTCAGCGTATGGCTAAACAAATCATCAAAGATTTCAAACCGCAGGTAGCAGTGGGAGTTGGCGGCTATGCCAGCGGCCCTACATTGAATAAAGCTGCCACGATGGGCATTCCATGTCTTATACAAGAGCAGAATTCCTACGCAGGCGTCACCAATAAGCTCTTAGCAAAGAAAGCCGAAAAGATTTGTGTAGCCTACGAGGGCATGGAACGCTTCTTCCCTGCAGAAAAGATAATCCTGACTGGCAACCCTGTTCGTCAGGCCTTACTCGACACCAAGGTCTCACGCGAAGATGCCATCAAGTCATTTCATTTGGATCCTGCCAAGAAAACCATCCTACTGGTAGGCGGCAGTTTAGGAGCACGTACCATCAACGAAAGCGTACTGCAGCACCTCGATCTCATTAAGGCCTCTGATGCCCAATTCGTCTGGCAGACAGGTAAATACTATAGCGCAGAGATAGCAGAGAGAATGAAGGGAGAGCATATCCCCAATCTTGTGATTACCGATTTCATCACAGATATGGGTGCCGCTTACAAGGCTGCCGATCTGGTTATCAGTCGTGCTGGCGCCAGCAGTATATCAGAGTTCTGCCTCATCGGCAAGCCAGTAATCCTTGTACCAAGTCCTAATGTAGCCGAAGACCATCAGACCAAGAACGCTTTGGCTCTGGCTAATCGCGATGCAGCAATCTACGTCAAGGATGCAGAAGCTCCTGCCACACTACTTGAACTGGCCATCAAGACTGTTGCCGACGAGCAGAAGCTCCAGTCGCTCAGCGAGAATGTATTGAAACTTGCACTGCCCAATTCAGCCGACATCATTGCAAAAGAAGTCATCAAACTGGCAGAAAGAAAATAAAGAATTATGGAATTAAAAGACATCAAAGCAGTATATTTTGTAGGAGCCGGTGGCATCGGCATGAGTGCCATCGCCCGCTACTTTATTAAGAAAGGTCTAGTTGTAGCCGGCTACGACAAAACACCATCCGACCTCACTAAGAGACTCGAGACCGAAGGTATGCTCGTCCACTATGAAGAGAATGTAGACGAAATTCCACACGAGTGCAAAAAGAAGGAGTCGTGCCTGATTATCTACACACCTGCCATCCCCGCTGAGCATAAGGAACTCACATTCTTCCGCGAAAATGGCTTTGAAATTCAGAAGCGTGCCCAAGTACTTGGCACACTCACAAAGAGCCACAAAGGTCTTTGTGTAGCAGGAACCCATGGTAAAACCACAACCTCTACTATGTGTGCTCACATCATGCATCAGAGCCATCTGGACTGTAACGCCTTCCTTGGGGGTATCTCCAAGAATTATGGCACCAACTATATCCTGTCTGACTCGGACTACGTTGTAATCGAAGCCGATGAGTTTGACCGCTCTTTCCACTGGCTCCGTCCCTGGATGAGCGTCATCACATCTACTGATCCCGATCACTTGGATATCTATGGAACTAAAGAGGCTTATCTGGAAAGCTTCCGTCACTATACAGAACTTATTCAGCCAGGTGGCGCGCTTATTATCCATCGCGACTTGGAGATGAAAGAGAACATCCAGCCAGATGTTCATCGCTATGACTATAGCCTCGACGAAGGTGATTTTCACGCAGAGAACATCCACATTGAGAATGGCGAGATAACCTTCGATTTCATTTCTCCTATCGAGAGTATCAAAGGCATACAGTTAGGTCAGCCCGTACCTATCAATATCGAAAATGGAATCGCAGCAATGGCTATGGCACAACTTAATGGTTGCACAGCCGAAGAATTGAAGTATGGCATGCAGACCTATGGAGGTGTTGACCGTCGTTTTGACTTCAAAATCAAAACCAGTAAGATGGTCTTCCTAAGCGACTATGCACATCATCCCAAAGAAATCTATCAGAGCGCTAAGAGTATCCGTGAGCTGTATAAGGACAAGCATATCACTGCCATTTTCCAGCCACATCTCTATACTCGTACCCGCGATTTCTACAAGGATTTCGCTGATGCGCTGAGCCAGCTCGACGAAGTTATCCTAACCGAGATTTATCCAGCACGCGAATTACCCATTGATGGTGTCACTTCTCAACTCATCTATGATAACCTGAAGCCTGGTGTCAAGAAAGAGATGATTCAAAAGACCGACGTTCTCGACTACATCAAGAGTCACGACTTCGAAGTGCTGATTGTACTTGGTGCAGGCGACCTCGACAATCAAGTCCCTCAAATCACCAAGATTCTCAATGAGAAAATGTAATCTTCTTTGAATAGACAGCCCATGACTTTTAATTGGAGACAAACCCTCATCGTAGCCTGCAACGTGCTCGTTGGCATCTACCTGATCCTCGCTATCACTGCATTCAATGACCCCGACGAGGCCATGGCCAAAACGTGCACAGAGGTAAAAATCGACATCGAAAAGGAGTCGATGGAGGGTTTCTTGAATCCTAATGAAGTCAAGAAGATGCTTACACAGCAAAGAATATATCCACTATTACAACCCATGAACACGATCTCTCCCAGAAAGATGGAAGAGACCCTCCAGAAGAGTCCGTTTGTCGAGAAAGCCGAGTGCTATAAAACATTAAGCGGACACGTATGCATCAGTATCAAGCAGCGAATTCCCGTTATCCGTATTATGGGCGACAATGGTGACAATTACTATCTTGACAATCATGGCAACATTATGCCCGAGGCAGGTTACGCCACAGATATCCTGATAGCCACAGGTCACATCACCAAAAGATATGCCCAGAACACCCTGTCGAAGATTGCCAATCACATCGTCAGCAATAGCTTCTGGCGCAACCAGACAGTACAGCTCAATATACTGGCAAACGGTACACTTGAGATGGTGCCACGCGTAGGTGACCATATTGTCTACCTTGGTTCTCCAACCAACATCGACACCAAACTTGAGCGTCTACGCAAGTTTTATATCTATGGTCTGAACAAGGCGGGGTGGAATAAATACAACTATATCAACGTGGAATTCAACAACCAGATTATATGCAAAAGAAACAACAGATAAATCATTTATAAAAGATGGCAGCAAAGGAATTTATTGTAGCAATTGAACTCGGTTCATCCAAAGTAACCGGAATCGCAGGACAGAAGAATCTCGACGGCAGCATCAACGTACTCGCTGTTGTCAAAGAAGAGTCTTCTTCGTTCATCCGAAAAGGTGTGGTTTACAATATCGACAAAACCGCACAATGCCTAACCAGCATCATTAAGAAGCTGGAGAATCAGCTCAAGACACAAATCACACAAGTTTACGTTGGTGTGGGAGGGCAGTCTATCCGGAGTGTAAAGAACGTAGTTACCAAAGACCTGCCGGAAGAAACCATTATCACTCAGGATATGATCATAGAACTGATGGATGCAAACCGAAATATGACCTATCAGGATCAGGAAATCCTCGATGCTGCCGTACAGGAATACAAAGTAGGAGCACAGTTTCAACTGGATCCTGTAGGTATCCAGGCTACACATCTTGAAGGTCACTTCTTGAACATTTTAGAGCGCAAAGCCTTCTATCGCAACCTGAATGTATGTTTTGAAACTGCCGGTATCAATGTTGCCGAAATGTATCTAGCACCATTAGCTTTGGCCGACAGCGTACTGACAGAAGTTGAAAAGCGTTCAGGTTGTGCACTTGTCGATCTGGGTTCCGACACTACCACCGTATCTGTTTTCTCTAAGAACATCTTGCGCCACCTTGCTGTTATTCCTCTCGGAAGTAACAATATCACTAAGGATATCGCCACCCTCCAGATGGAAGAGAGCGATGCTGAGAAGATGAAATTAAAATATGGCTCTGCCTATACCGACAACAACGAAATTGATAACGATCTGAAGTATTCCATCGATCCCGAGCGCCAGGTAGAGAGCCGAAAGTTCGTAGAGATTGTCGAGGGACGTTTGGAAGAAATTATCGAAAATGTCTGGTATCAGATTCCATCTGAATATTACGATAAACTGTTGGGCGGCATCATCCTGACTGGTGGTGGTTCAAACATGAAGAACATTGAGAAGGCCTTCATGAATCACACCCATGTTGACAAGATCCGCATCGCTAAGTTCGTTTCGCAGACTATCAACACAAACAATGAGGAGATTAAGTCGCGTAATGGTATGATGAACACAGTTTTAGGTCTTTTGGCAAAAGGTGATATCAACTGCGCCGGCGATGCCTACGACCCCAACGGCAATTTGTTCCCCGAGCTCAATAAAACCACGAATCATCCTATTAGCGATCAGCGCCCAGCCCGCCAGACGACCGACCTTCCAGCCGGTGTTATACGCACTGAGGCCGAGAAACAGAAGGCAGAAGAGGAGCGCCGTCGTCAGCAGGAAGAGGAAGAGCGTGCACGACAGGAAGAAGAGCGTCGCCAGCAAGAGGAAGAAGCACGTATCCGCAAGGAGAATAGCACTTGGAGCAAGTTCAAGAAAGGTCTCTTGAAATTTGGTAAGTCGATTGTCGAAGAAGAAGATTAAAAACAAAGAAGATTATGGAGAACAATATGAATATGGATATTCTGGACTTCGGTTCACCGGAGAAGGAACATAGCATCATCAAGGTGATTGGTGTTGGAGGCGGTGGCGGCAACGCTGTTAACCACATGTATCGTGAAGGCATTCACGATGTAACATTCGTGCTTTGCAACACCGATAATCAAGCACTAAACGATTCGCCTGTACCCGTTCATCTCCAGTTGGGTAAGGAAGGACTTGGGGCAGGCAACAAACCAGAAAAGGCACGTCAAGCAGCCGAAGAGAGTATTGAGGACATCCGATCGATGTTGAACGATGGCACTCGTATGGCATTCATCACAGCAGGTATGGGTGGTGGAACGGGAACTGGCGCAGCTCCTGTCATTGCACGTGTTTCCAAAGAATTAGGCATTCTTACGGTTGGCATTGTCACCATTCCCTTCCGTTTCGAGGGCGATCGCAAAATTGACCAGGCACTCGACGGTGTTGAAGAAATGTCAAAGCATGTAGATGCGTTACTGGTCATCAATAACGAACGTCTCCGCGAAATCTATCCAGAGCTATCTGTACTCGATGCCTTTGGCAAGGCAGACGACACACTGAGTATCGCCGCCAAGTCAATTGCAGAGATTATCACCGTTCATGGTCTGATCAACCTCGACTTCAACGACGTAAAGACCGTTCTTAAGGATGGTGGAGTAGCCATCATGTCAACAGGTTATGGCGAAGGCGAAGGCCGTGTAAAGAAAGCTATTGAAGACGCTTTGAATTCGCCATTACTCAATGATAATGACATCTTCAATTCCAAGAAAATTCTGCTCTCCATCTCATTTGCAGGTTCTAAGGATGGTCAGTCATCGCTCATGATGGAGGAGATGAACGACGTGAACGACTTTATGGCAAAGTTCGGCAACGACTTCGAAATCAAGTGGGGACTTGCCACCGACCTTGAATTGGGCAAAAAGGTTAAGGTTACGATTCTTGCTACAGGATTCGGTATTGAGAATGTCGACGGCATGAACGGGCACCTCAAAAAGCACAGTCAGGAGGACATCAACCGCATCGCAGCCGAACAGGAAAAAGCAGCTGAACGTCAAGATCGCCGTAATCGCTACTATGGTGGAGAAGGTGCTACCAAGCGCTATAAGCGTCGTCCAAACATCTATCTGTTCCGCCCAGAGGATCTTGACAACGATGATGTCATCTCAGCAGTAGAACAGACACCAACCTATAAGCGTACACGCGAAATACTGGACAGCATCAATTCACAAGCTAGTATTATCGACGAGGTTGTAAACATCGATGAACCTTCACAGGATATACACGAACCCATTCAGGGAACTATCAAGTTTATGTAAATCAGCACCTTATTGATATAAGGCTTTTAATACCTCTATCGACTTCATCTCTGGAAAATCCGGCAGATGGAGTCGATAATATTTTAGAGATATCTCCAACAGGCGATTGCGCTCCTGGTGCGACATTCTGAACAAATGCATCGTAGGAAAATCCATGCGCATTATCAACTGCACCTTCTGTGCCTCTTCCGGATGCAAAAAGTCACGATGCACTGGCGGATTCCTTACAAATATACTCTCTCGCAAATCGAAATAATCGCCATTCGCATAGTCGTCCATATTGGGATAAAACCCCAAGAAGCGTGTTAACCTCAACAAGAATACCAGATGAAAGTTAGAAAAACGCGACTGCTGACCATCTAACCAAAGTATACTAGTTTCAAGATAGTCATAGAGAGGTTCGTTACGCTGCTCTGACCGTAACGCATAATACAAAAACTCAGCCACAAATAAGGAGATGGCCAACTTATCCGGATCAAAAGGGATAGAGAAAAACGGGCTCATCAACCTCACATCGTTCAACTTCTGCAACTGTATATTAGGTCGCATATCAGTTTCGATTTCTAACAAGGTTAGAGGCTGAAAGAATTGTTTTTTCATTTTTCCTTTCGAAGTCTTTGGTATGCTAACAATAAACGCCAGTCTACCAAACGATCTGGTAAACATATCTACAATCAATCTCGTCTCGCCATACCTGATGGCATGCAGCACAACAGCCTGAGTTTTCGTCAACATACGGTGCAAAGGTAATAAGAAACTTTGAGCTTTGAACTTTGAACTTTGAACTTTTTCAGAGTATTTGGTTAATAATTATTAAATTTAGCCATAAAGTTCAAAGTTCAAAGCTCAAAGTTCAAAAAAAGCAGTATCTTTGCACCCGCATTTTACGCGATGGTCCCTTCGTCTATCGGTTAGGACGAGAGATTTTCATTCTCTAAAGAGGAGTTCGACTCTCCTAGGGACTACAAAATTTAAATCTGTCATCTGCACAGCCATGTGCTACCAACCAGTAAGGATGGGATAAGGTGACGGAGGGTTCGCAAGAACCCGCCCAGGGCAGCCTTAACGACGTAAGACCCATAAGCTTTATATTAACAATTTTAATTTCATTAAAAACATGGCAAATCACAAGTCATCAGTGAAGAGAATCCGTCAGGAGAAGAAAAGAGCACTTCACAATCACTACTACGCAAAGACTATGCGTAACGCAGTTCGCAAGCTCCGTGCTACAACAAACAAGGAAGAGGCTGTAGCTCTGTTCCCCAAGGTACAGAAGATGCTGGACAAGCTGGCTAAGACCAACGTTATCCACAAGAACAAGGCCGCAAACCTGAAGTCAAGCCTTGCACTGCACGTTAACAAGCTGGGATAATATTTACCCAACAATAAGTACAAGCCGTAGCCCCAAGAGGGTTGCGGCTTTCTTTTTTCAGTTTTTTAGCAGATAAACTATGTTTATCTGAACTTTTTTTTGTACCTTTGCAACCAAAATGGTAAATTTCGAGAATTGAAAAATTGAAGAATTAAAATAATGACAGAAGAACAACTGAACCAAGAACAAAACTACTCCGCGAGTAACATTCAGGTACTCGAGGGTTTGGAAGCTGTACGTAAGCGCCCTGCTATGTACATTGGCGATATCAGTGAGAAGGGTCTCCACCATCTGGTAAACGAAACCGTTGATAACTCCATCGACGAGGCCATGGCTGGCTATTGTACCCACATCGAGGTAACCATCAACGAGGATAACTCAATCACCGTTCAGGACAATGGTCGTGGTATCCCTGTAGATGAGCACGAGAAGATGCACAAGAGCGCCCTCGAGGTGGTTATGACAGTACTCCACGCCGGTGGTAAGTTCGATAAGGGCTCATACAAGGTATCAGGAGGTCTGCATGGTGTAGGTGTAAGCTGTGTAAACGCGCTCTCTACCCACATGATGTCGCAGGTATTCCGCAACGGTCACATCTACCAGCAGGAGTACGAGAAGGGTAAGCCCCTCTACGACGTAAAGATTGTAGGCGATACCGATAAGACCGGTACCCGCCAGCAGTTCTGGCCCGACGGCAGCATTTTCACTACTACCGAATATAAGTACGACATCATCGCTAAGCGTATGCGCGAGCTGGCTTATCTTAATGCCGGTATCACCATCACTCTTACCGACCTGCGTCCTGATGAAGAGGGTAACCTCCGTCAGCCCGAGGTATTCCATGCCAAGGAGGGACTCAAGGAGTTCGTTCGCTACGTCGATCGTCACCGCACCTCAATCATCGGCGATCCTATCTGCCTGAAGACCGAGAAAGATGGTGTACCCATTGAGGTTGCCCTGCTGTACAACAGCGATTATTCAGAGAATATCCACTCTTACGTTAACAATATCAACACCATCGAGGGTGGTACCCACCTGACTGGTTTCCGCATCGCCCTGGCCCGTACACTTAAGAAGTATGCCGACGAGGATGATCAGCTGCGCAAGCAGATTGAGAAGGCCAAGATCGAGGTAGCCCAGGACGACTTCCGCGAGGGTCTTACCGCCATCATCTCTGTAAAGGTAGCAGAACCTCAGTTCGAGGGTCAGACCAAGACCAAGCTTGGTAACAGCGAGGTGAACGGCGCCGTACAGAAGGCCGTAGGCGAGGCTATGACCAACTACCTGGAGGAGAACCCCAAAGAGGCTCATACCATCTGCGAGAAGGTAATTCTGGCCGCTACAGCACGTATTGCAGCCCGCAAGGCCCGCGAGAGTGTACAGCGTAAGAATCCTATGACTGGTGGTGGTCTGCCTGGTAAGCTGGCCGACTGCTCAAACAAGGATCCTAAGGAGTGTGAGATCTTCCTCGTCGAGGGTGACTCGGCCGGTGGTTCTGCTAAGCAGGGGCGCGACCGTCACTTCCAGGCCATCCTGCCTCTGCGTGGTAAGATTCTGAATGTAGAGAAGGTACAGTGGCACCGTGTGTTCGAGGCCGAATCGGTTATGAACATCATCCAAAGTATCGGTGTACGCTTCGGCGTTGACGGCGAGGACTCTAAGGATGCCAATATCGATAAGTTGCGTTACGATAAGATTATCATCATGACCGACGCCGACGTCGATGGTTCTCACATCGACACACTGATCATGACACTCTTCTATCGCTTCATGCCACAGGTTATCCAGGGCGGTCACCTTTACATCGCTACCCCACCACTCTACAAGTGTACTTATAAGAAGACCTCTGAGTACTGCTACACCGAGCAGCAGCGCCAGGCATTCATCGATAAGTACGTGGCTGGTAACGGCGACGACAAGGGCTTGCACACCCAGCGTTACAAAGGTCTTGGTGAGATGAACCCAGAGCAGCTTTGGGAGACTACCATGAACCCAGAGAACCGCTTGCTCAAGCAGGTTACCATCGAGAATGCCGCCGAGGCCGACGAGATCTTCTCAATGCTGATGGGCGACGACGTAGAACCACGCCGCGAGTTCATCGAGAAGAATGCCACATACGCCAATATCGACGCATAATAACACGTTATTAAATAAAACCCTACGCATTCCCGCTTCACACCTTGGAGCGGGAATGCTGGCATATTACCTGCAGGGCAGAGTGTATGCCGATATGGGCGAGGCACCACAAGCTCTACAAGCATACTATACCGCCATCGAAAATGCAGATACTACAAGTAGTGATTGCGACTACAACACCCTGATACCTATCTATGGTCAGATGTCTCAATTATTTCATCAACAGTCTTGAAGTTGCGCTCGGGTGACAGATCGTTGTTCATCTCAAGGGTCAACAGCATATAATAATGCTTCACATAGTCGGCACAATTATCCGCCTGTCCTTTAAGTTGGGCCAGTTCTTTTCGAGCTAAGTCACGATTATGCCGATGATCAATCTTGTCGAGCTCGTGGTAATAATATTTGTTGCCGGTATAATGACAACCCGATAAGAGTATGATGGCCAACAGCGCCATCGAGCCTAATAAATATATTCTTTTCACTATTTTCTAATTTGTATTTGGGATGGTGAGGATGAAGCGGCAACCGAAGTGGTAGGTGGTGTCGAGGATGACATCACCGCCGAGGTTCTGGGCGTGGCGCTTGGCAAGCGGCAGACCCAAGCCGAGACCTTCGGAGAGGTCGTCGACCTTGGTAAAGAACTTAAACAGGTGCTCTACTTCGGCCTCAGGGATACCGTTACCCTGATCCTGAACCACAAAGTTAACCATAGCCTCATCGACCGAAACATGCAACTCAACATGCTTTCCGTCGGAATACTTAGCGGCGTTGTACAGCAGCTCCAACAGCGCATGCATAAAATAGGTGCGGTTGGTAAGCACACTGAAATCGTCGGCCAGTTGCGACTGAATGCTGATACTGACACCAGGATAGCGCTGGCGCACTACATCTGCAGCCTGGTGGGCAGCTTGCACGCACGGCAGCGTGTCGGTTTTATCGCAATTCATCTCCTCGTTCAGACCAGAATCAGAGCTATTGAACAGCATCTGCACCATGCGGTTAAGCTGGGTGGCATTATGATTCATGGTGTCGGTAACGTTCTTCAGGTCGTCGTCCGACAGGTTTCCGCTACCAGCATCGCTCAACACCTGAGCAAAACCCATAATGATATTCAGCGGTGTACGTATCTGGTGGGTAACGTTCTGTATAAAAGTGGTCTTCTGGCGGTCGGCCTCTTGAGCCATACGGGTAGCCTGCAGCAGCTCCTCGTTGCGCTGGCGAGCCTGATCGCTCACAAAGCGCACACTCTTCATATGGTAGTTCAGCGATTCCAGCATCTGTGCAAAGCTGTTCTGCAAACGGCCTATCACATCGATACGTGTGGTGCGAGGAATAGTAACATCCATATTACCTGCTGCAATGCTCTGGGTTTTATCCAGCAGTTCGTGCAGCGGACGGATGGTATGCGCCATAGCACGATGACTGAGCAGGATAATAACCAACAAACCAAGCACCAGCAGCGATAGCACGATATACGTCAAACGATGGTAACCAGCCATCACATCGCTATCCGGACACACAATGGCCAAGCTCCACGTGGTGCCAGGCACGGGCTGGTAGCACACAATACAATCGGCACCCCCCATATTAACCATCATATTACCCTGCCTGCCACTGGTCATCTCATAGCCCAGTACTATCTGGTCGGCCTGTTTACGGGTGTCGGTTCCCGTAAAAATGGTTTGCTTAAAGAGCTGTGTTGAATCGGGATGTACAAAATAACGGCCATGCTCATCAAGCAACATGAAATAGGAATGGGGATAGGGTTTCATAGCCGACATTTCGTGCGAGAGTTGCAACAGCGACAGGTCGGTAGAAATCACACCTACAAACGTGCCATCGGCCGTATGGAGGGGTTTGCAATAGGATGCCAGCATACCATCGAGAGTGAGCTGTAACGAATCCACCTCATCGTAGTAAGCCACCCAACAGGCATCATTCTGCTGGCAAGGTGTTTTATACCATACCTTATTAAAGTATTCGTAAGGTTCTTCGATGACGGTGCTCACGGAGTCGGCCTTACGCACCGAATAGGCAGAGAAATAACGGCCATATTGGGGGAACATATCAGGCTGAGCGCTGATAGAGCAGCCGTCGATATGAGGATTGAGACTAACGATACGGTTGGCGAAATACAACAACGAATCGGGCATAAAGGCTTGTTCTACCTGCCACAGGTTGGCATTGGTAGCCGTCTCGATTGTCAGGAAATGCCGGTTAAGCTGCTGCATGGTGGCATTCAGTACGCTGCTGGCATGCCCGATGGCCTCTTTACGAATCATTTTTCGCGACTGGGTGAACAGCACGCCCAGCGAGATGACAAAGATGGGGGCAGCCAGAATCAGGAGTGCCACGCTGAGTTTGGTTGAGAACGACTTGCGGATATTAATCATGATCGGGCCTCCTTTCTCATTTCGTCATCCGACATTGATATCAGATTCTTCAGCAATTCAGTGATGGTCTTACCCTTCTTTTGGATATCGCTTACCAACTGTGCCGTATTACGATCAGACTGACTGCAGAGCTGCTGCACATTCCGTTCAATGGCATCGGCAGGCTCCATCATCTGGTTAGTCATGTTATGCAGGAACGAGGTTTTCATACGGTCAGCCTTCTTAGCATGATCGTAAGCCTGTCGCAAACCTTCGCAGCGCGAATACAGGGTATTCTTCAGATTCTCCAGTTCTTCTATCTGGGTTGTCAGCGAGCGTTGCATCAGCTGGAAGTTATCCTGCAAACGTCCCACCTCATCTATATGGCGGCTATTAGGGATGGGCTCGCTGAAGTTGCCCTCGGCTATGTGCTGCGCCTGGGCCGTAAGCATGAGCAGAGGTTTCAAGCGGCTCTTGATAACAGCATGACTAAGCAAATACATGAGCAGTAATCCCACAATGCTGATGGCCAACACGTAGTATCTCAAGTTATTGTAATCGCCAAAGATATCGCGTTCGGGATAAATAATGCCTGCACTCCACCCTAGATGACCGATAGTACGCCCACGCACACTGCTACGGCTGAAGGGTTTGAAAAACACATAGAAGATGTTATCCCACAAACGGAATGCACGATAGTCTGTTTCGCCAGACATCATGGCCTGCACAGCCTCACTAAGTCCTGCGTCGGCATTAGCCTTCGATATCTCGATAGCCGACTGCTGCATGAGTTCTTCAGCATCGGGGTGAACAATAAAGTTACCTAAACTGTCAAGCAGCACACAGAACGAGTTCTCAGATGGTTTGGCCTGTGCCACAATACGGGAGAGCAGGCCTATCGACACATCAACGCCAATAGTCCCCACAGGCTTACCTGCCTGATTATGCACAGGCAGACTAAAACAGATGAGCGGCTCATGCCCTTCTTGGACAGGTTTAACAGACCACTTCGACTCTGTTAACGAACTATCGCCAAATGCGATGGTGCAATCGGACACGTATGGGTTACTATCAATCAGTTTGCGGCGATATAATTCCAATGCCTCAGGATTGTTGATATGAGGTGCCAGACTATAATATACATTACCTGCCGTTTGCTCTACACTCAGCAGGATATTATCGATATTCTGCACGGTGGCATCGAGCGTCTGGGTAACACGGGCTAAGGTTTCCTCTTTAACTTTCTTGCGCGAGTAGAGCAACATGACCACCAATGAGGCTATGAGCAGAACGGCCATAGCCGAGACGGCCATCAGACTGATCTTGACTGACAGTTTCCCTTTGATTAATCTAGTTAGCTTAGTCATACTTACTTACATATTTCTATTTACTTGTATTCCTTTGCTTTACGTTTACCTCGCAACACCGCCAAGGCGTTCAATGCCAAGGCTTCCATCTCATCTTCGCCTGGGAAACATCGGATGGGCGCCAGAAAACCTACACGCTCGCGGATACGACTCACGATATATTCACTCCGAGCAAGACCACCTGTAAGCAGGATGGCATCAATCTGACCACAGAGCACAGCACTCTCAGAAGCGATGTTCTTGGCCACATGATAAATCATGGCATCGAGAATAAGTTTGGCGTGCTGGTCGCCATAATCCTCGATGCGGCGCAACACCTCGCGCACATCGTTGGTGCCCAGATGGGCATTCAGTCCTGCCTTGCCAGCAATGCGCTTCAGTAGCTGCTTCTCATTATACTTCCCACTAAAACAGAGGCGAATCAGGTCGGATGCAGGCAGCGAGCCGGCACGTTCGGGTGAGAACGGCCCCTCGCCATCCAGAGCGTTGTTGGCATCAACAGCACGCCCCTTTTCATGGACCGCAATAGAGATACCACCCCCCATGTGGCAGATAATCAGATTCAAGTCCTCGTACTCCTTACCAATCTCGGCCGCATACCTGCGGGCAATGGCACGCTGGTTAAGGGCATGCCAGATACAGATGCGGTTCATGAGTGGCGAACCTGAGATACGGGCATAGTCGTTCAACTCGTCCACCACACCAGGATCGGCTATAAACGAACGGCAATGAGGGATGGTCGCAGCAATCTCGTGAGCAATAAGACAACCTAAATTGCAGGCGTGATTATGGAGAGCAATACCGCTATGGGTATCCTTAATCATCAGATCATTAATTTCATAGACACCACCTTCGAGGGGCTTTACGAGTCCTCCTCGACCAATGACAGCATCGAACTCGACAGGGATTTCGGCCTGGCGCAACTCATCAAGCACCAGTTGACGACGAAAGTCCTGCTGCTCTATTACGTCGTCGAAACGAGCTAGTTCGTCAGCGCTATGCACGATGTTACGTACTAACACAGGCGTTTCGTCTTCGAACACCGCCACCTTGGTTGAGGTTGAGCCAGGGTTTATGACTAATATCTTCATTATATAGCAGCCAAGGCTAATGAGTAATATTTTGAATCAGGACTGTCTGCTCGCGATGGAAGCACGCAACAGCACTGGGTACCCTGCAACACACCAGCCGTCTTTGCATAGCCAAAAAGGGTGATGGTTTTGTAGAATACATTGCCAGCCACAATATCAGGAAAAATGAGCGCATCTGCCTGGCCATCAATCACGCTATGAATTCCTTTCTCACGAAGACTTACAGAGTCGAGTGAAGTTTTTAGGTCGAGCGGCCCGTCAATGATGCAACGTCCAAACTTACCCGTCTGAGCCTCCGCGATAATCTCCAAGTAATCAACGGTATAAGGGAATGTCTTTGCGCTTACCTTTTCTGCACAATGAATGAGTGAGATACGTGGTTCCTCGATACCCAAAGCATGACACACGTAATTCATATAATGAATCTGCTGACGGCGCTGAGCCTCGGTGGGTACAGGTATCACGGCTGCATCGGTAAAAAACAGTAGCTTCTCGTACTTAGGTATCTCGGCCATCGCCACATGGGTAAGTACATGTCCAGGACGCAGAATACCGTTCTCCTTATCCAATATAGCCTTCAGAAGCACATCCGTATTCACCAAACCTTTCATCAGAATGTCAGCCTCGCCATTCTTGCACATAGCCACGGCCCGGCGTGCACACTCCTCCTTGTCGTCACCATCCACGTAAATAGGTTCGATAAATCCCATTTCTTTTCCTTTCTCTACGGCATATCTAGTACTGGCGTCATTGGCACATACCACTGCCACGCGCTTCTTGTCGCCACGCTGCTGGAGAAAGACAATCATATCGTTTAATGTTCTGATCGACTGCATAGGTTTATTATTTTTATCGGTTTAATGGCGCAAATATACAAACTTTTTTGTATCTTTGCAAGCAGAATACAATAAAAACGAAAAAAATGAAGAGAAATTACCTACTATTATCAGCTATGACATGCCTAACGGCAACAGCTCAACAGCAGGCGCCAATGGTATTAGAGTATGATAAGCCCGCAACTTACTTCGAAGAATCTCTGCCCATTGGTAACGGAAAACTAGGCGCTCTGATATATGGTAGTACTGATGATAACGTGATTTACCTGAATGACATCACGCTGTGGACAGGAAAGCCTGTAGACCGCAACTTGGATGCCGATGCACACAAGTGGATACCTGCGATACGTAAGGCACTTTTCGAAGAAAACTACGCGCTGGCCGACTCGCTGCAGTTGCATGTGCAGGGACCAAACTCGCAGCACTATCAGCCACTAGGTACTCTGCACATTAAGGATCTGAATCTGGGCGAGATAAAGCATTATCAGCGTACACTGAATATCGACTCGGCTATCGTTCGCGACAGCTATCTGCGAAACGGCAAGCTCATCACTCGAGAGTATTTTGCCTCTAATCCTGATAAGCTGATAGCCATCCGTCTGCGTGGCGACATCAACTGCCAGATAGCACTGACAGCACAGGTACCTCATCAGGTAAAACGTAATGGTCCCCCAGCCCTTGGCGTTTCGGATAGAGGACGTTGGGGAAATAGTGGACAGCTCACTATGACAGGTCACGCTACAGGCGATCCTTTGGAAAGCACACATTTCTGCACGATTTTGAAAGCTAGTACAGATGGAGAAATTACAGCCAGTGATTCATCGTTGACAATAAAAAACGCTCATGATGCAATTATTTATATTGTGAACGAAACCAGCTTTAACGGTTTCGACAAACACCCTGTACATGAAGGTGCAGACTATCTTAATGATATTACAAGTGATATCTGGCACACAGAGAACTACACATACGATGAGTTTTATGCCCGCCATCTGGCTGATTATAAGGCAATCTACGACCGCGTGAAGATCTGTCTGAACAAGAATAATCGTAACCCGAACGATTTGCCAGGCGCAAAGGATCGCAGACTTACTGACCAGCTGCTGCTCGACTATACTAACGGTGGCGACCAGTCGCAATATCTGGAGGAACTGTATTTCCAGTTCGGACGCTATCTGCTCATTTCATCATCGAGAACAAAGAATGTTCCAGCTAACCTACAGGGACTTTGGGCACCACAGCTTTGGTCGCCCTGGCGTGGAAACTATACCGTTAACATCAATCTGGAGGAGAACTACTGGCCTGCATTTGTGGCTAACATGGCCGAGATGGCCGAACCCCTGGATGGTTTCATTGCAGGACTTGCTGCCAACGGAAAGTTCACTGCCAAGAACTATTATAATATAGGTGAAGGATGGTGCTCTAGTCACAACAGCGACATCTGGGCAATGACAAATCCTGTAGGCGAGAAACGTGAAAGTCCGGAATGGAGTAACTGGAACATGGGTGGCGCCTGGTTGGTAAACACTCTGTGGGAGCGATACCAGTTTACACAAGATAAGGAATATCTGCGCAATGTAGCCTATCCGCTAATGAATGGCGCCGCACAGTTCTGTCTGCGCTGGCTCATCGAAAACCCAAAGCAGCCAGGCGAACTTATTACCGCACCAAGCACATCGCCTGAAAACGAGTATAAGACCGACAAAGGCTATCACGGCACAACATGCTATGGAGGTACCGCCGATCTGGCTATCATCCGTGAGCTGTTTATCAACACCATTGCCGCAGGCAAAGTTCTCGGAAAGAAGAACAAGGAGATGGAGAAGGCCCTGGCCAAACTTCATCCTTACACAATCGGCCACATGGGCGACCTGAACGAGTGGTACTACGACTGGGACGACTGGGATTTCCAACATCGTCATCAGAGCCATCTTATCGGTCTGTATCCTGGCAATCATCTTACTGATGCCACACTGCAGAAGGCTGCTGAGCGTTCGCTTGAAATAAAAGGCGATAAGACCACAGGCTGGAGTACCGGTTGGCGCATTAACCTCTGGGCTCGTCTGCACAAGCCTCAGCAGGCTTATCACATCTATCAGAAGCTCCTCACACCTATAGCTCCACGCGGTTCAAAAAAAACCGACTGGAAAGAGTGGCATAAAGGCGGTGGAACCTACCCCAACCTGTTTGATGCACACCCGCCCTTCCAGATCGACGGTAACTTTGGCGGCACAGCTGGTGTTTGCGAGATGCTGATGCAATCAACACTGAAGGATAGCAAGGCTATCATCGAATTGTTGCCTGCATGCCCAGAGCAGTGGAGAGAAGGTGCCATTAGCGGTCTGTGCGCCCGTGGCGGCTACGAGGTCTCCTTTGAATGGAAAGACAGAAAAGTACGCAAGTGCTGTATCAAGGCCAAGAAGACAGGAACCCTCACCCTATTATATAATGGCCAGCAGAAGACTGTGAAGTTTAAATCCGGTCAGACACAAAATATCAAAACATGGTAAAAACTAATAATAAAACTCCAATACAGGCTTCGGAATTCGGAAAGGCCAAAGACTGGGTGGGATCAGTTAGTCTTGACAACGACTTATTGCTGTCGGACAAAATAAATCTGGCTCCTATGCCCACAGACCCCAGAAAGATGAATTTCATCCTGATAGGCCTCTGTACCAAGGGGCAGATCAAATACCGCATGGATACAGAAGAACAAGTGGTCAGGGAGGGCGACTTGCTGATAGTCAGTGAACGCCACGTCATTGATGAGTACGCCCCCTCTGACGACATGGAGGGTCTCTGCATCATGATGAGTGTTGACTTCTTCCACGAAATCATCAAGACAGTCCACGATGTCAGTTCGCTATTTGTCTTTGCCCGCATGCAGCCAGTAATGCAACTGGAGTCCAAAGAAATCAAGACGTTTAGAGACTACTTCACCGTCATTAAGCAGAAAATCAGCGACGATCACAACCACTTCCGCAAGGACCTGATTCGCACGCTGATGTTAGCGATGTTCTACGATGTAGGCAACGTTATAAACAGAGTGAAGAACTTCGACGAGTCGCTGATGCGCTCAGAAAAGGTATTTACGAAATTCTTGAAGATGGTTGAAGAAAACTGCAAGCGCGAACGCCGCGTAAGTTGGTACGCCCAACAGCTATCCATCACGCCTAAGTATCTGTCGACAGCCGTAAAACGTATCAGCGGACGAACAGCTGCCGAATGGATTGAGAACTATGTCACGATGGAATTACGCGTGATGCTGAGGAACACAAGTAAGAACATCAAAGAAATTACCGAAGAGATGAACTTCCCCAACCAGAGTTTCCTTGGCAAATACTTTAAGGAACATGTGGGGATGTCACCATCAGAATACCGCAAATCATAGGTATCCCTGTTCCTTCAGTTGGCTGACAGTATCAAGCAACTCCTGATACCAAGCCTCACCGAAGCGACGTATGAGCGGATCGCGCAGAAACTGATAAAGGTACAGGTTTTCCTGAATACCTTTAGCAATAGCCATCTTACAGACATTCCAACGGTTGTAATTCAGGCCTACCAAACCGCCACCAAGTTTCTTCTCGCGGATGGGATAAAGGGCACAACTGATAGGCTTGCAGAAATAGGTTTGCCCTGCTCTGAAAGCCTTTTCTAATGCACAGAGGCAACAGTTCTTGATAGGCAGACGAGTGTTCCAGTCTTCAATATCACCATAATAGGTAAACACACAATCCTTACCTCCAACGATACTGGTCACCAAGTCACCCTCTTGGTCGGTATAGGCCACGCCCTGCTTATCAATCACAGCCTGAGCCGATGCCGAGAGGTCGTCCCACACTGCATCCACACAGTCTTCAATCTGCGCTATCTCGTCCATCGTCACAGGGGCGCCAGCATCGCCTTCAACACAACACTCGCCCTTGCAAACGCTCAGGTCACAACAAAACTTCTCCGTCAGTATTTCCGACGAGAGCAACACATCACCTACTTGTATAATTGGAGGAATTGTTTTCAATTGAGAATTGAGAATTTTGATTACCACTGGATGGGAGTCTGGCCGTTTTGTTCCAGATAGGCATTACAGCGCGAGAATTGGTGCTGACCAAACCAGCCGCCACGATTGGCACTCAATGGCGAGGGGTGTACACTCTCAAGCACCAGATTGTTCTGCTTGTCAATCATATACGCCTTTGAGCGGGCATAGCCACCCCACAGCATATACACCAGATGCTGGCGGTTCTTGGCCAACGCCTGTATTGCGGCATCGGTAAACTTCTGCCACCCTAAAGCCGAATGACTATTGGCCTGATGGGCACGAACGGTTAGCGATGCATTAAGCAGCAGCACGCCCTGCTCTGCCCAACGGGTAAGATTGCCCGATGTGGGGATAGGTGTACCAAGGTCGGCCTGAATCTCCTTGAAAATATTCTGCAGCGAAGGCGGGAACTGGATACCATCCTGAACCGAGAAACTCAGTCCGTGAGCCTGTCCTGGCTCGTGGTAGGGGTCCTGACCTATAATCACCACTTTCACTTTGTCGAACGGGCAGAGATTAAAAGCATTAAAAATCAGTTTGCCGGGAGGATAACAGGTATATTGACTGTACTCTGCACGAACAGAATTGGTGAGCCCGACAAAATAATCCTTGTCGAACTCACCAAATAAATGCTGTTTCCAGCTTTGTTCTATCTGAACATCCATTATTTATTAATCGCAAATAAGGTTCTCACCAGTCATATCGGCAGGCTGCTCCAGACCCATGATGTGCAGGATTGAAGGAGCCACGTCGGCCAGACGTCCGTCCTTAACTGTAGCCGAGTTATTGTTGGTTACATAGATGAAAGGAACGGGGTTCAGTGAGTGAGCGGTATTTGGAGTACCATCGGCGTTAATAGCATTATCGGCATTACCGTGGTCGGCAATGATGATAGCCTCATAATCATTAGCCTTAGCAGCCTCGATTACATCCTTCACACAGTTGTCAACAGCCCAAACAGCCTTAGCAATAGCGTTGTAGATACCAGTGTGACCTACCATGTCGCCATTAGCAAAGTTAACTACGATAAAGTCGTACTTAGCCTCGTTGATTGCTGCCACCAACTTATCCTTTACCTCGAAAGCACTCATCTCAGGCTTCAGGTCGTAAGTAGCAACCTTTGGACTTGGAACCAGGATACGATCCTCGCCCTCGTATGGCTGCTCGCGACCACCGTTGAAGAAGAATGTTACGTGAGCATACTTCTCGGTCTCGGCTGTGTGCAGCTGCTTCTTGCCCTGCTTGCTCAGGTACTCGCCCAGCGTGTTCTCAACGTTCTCCTTGGGGAACAGGATGTTCACACCTTTGAAGTTAGCATCGTATGGAGTCATGCAATAGTACTGCAGGCCAGGTATAGTCTTCATGCCCTGCTCTGGCATATCCTCCTGAGTCAGAGCGATAGTCATCTCCTTAGCACGGTCGTTACGGAAGTTGATGAAGATAACTACATCACCCTCTTCGATACAACCGTTAACAGCGGCATTGTGGATTGGCTTAACAAACTCGTCGGTTACACCCTCGTCGTAGCTCTCCTGCATAGCAGCAACCATATCGGTGCTCTGCTTACCAGTACCGTTCACAATCAGGTCGTAACCCTCTTTCACACGCTCCCAACGCTTATCACGGTCCATAGCGTAGAAACGACCTACAATTGATGCGATAGCAGCATCGTTATCGGCACAAACCTTACTGATCTGCTCGATAAAGCCCTTACCGCTCTTAGGGTCGGTATCACGACCGTCCATAAAGCAGTGCACGAAAGTCTGGTTCTTCAGTCCGTAAGCCTTACCAATCTCGATGAGCTTGAACAGGTGGTCGAGTGAAGAATGTACACCACCGTCAGAGGTCAGACCCATCAGGTGCAGCTTCTTGTTATTCTCCTTGGCATAAGTGTAAGCAGCCTTCACCTGAGGATTCTCCATGATAGAGCCGTCCTTGCAGGCACGGTTAATCTTTACCAGGTCCTGATAAACGATGCGTCCAGCACCTATGTTCAGGTGGCCTACCTCAGAGTTACCCATCTGTCCATCGGGCAGACCTACATCCTCACCAGATGCCTGGAGCTGAGAGTGAGCTGAAGTAGCTGTTAACAGATCGAGATAAGGAGTTGGCGTGTTGAAAATAACGTCACCCTTACCATGCTTACCGATTCCCCATCCATCGAGAATCATCAATAATGCTTTCTTTGCCATAATCTTATTACTAATTTAAACGTACGTTCTTAATTTTGCGCTGCAAAGGTACAAAAAAAATCGCAATTCATATTTCATATTCATATTAATTTCTTACCTTTGTCCCCAATAACAAGCAAATAATTGAGTATGAGGCGCTTTCTATTACTTCTGATAACCATCTTGACATGTACAGTTAGCAGAGCGCAACTGGAAGTCAAGGCATTTAAACTGAGTAACGGTATGACCGTGTGGCTAAACGAAGACCACTCACAGCCTAAGATCTTTGGTGCTGTAGTTGTTAGGGCTGGCGGCAAGGATTGTCCCAATACAGGTATCGCCCATTATTTTGAGCACATCATGTTTAAAGGAACAGACCGCATGGGGACCATCGACTATGCATCCGAGAAACCATGGCTCGACAGCATCTCGTCTCAATACGACCTACTCTCTCAAACCAAAGACGATGCCGAACGCACACGCATTCAGCAGCATATCAATAAACTAAGCCTGAAGGCTGCCGACTTCATGATTCCCAATGAGTTCAGCCGGCTGATAGCGAAATACGGCGGTAGCGACCTGAATGCGGGAACAGGCTACGACATGACTTTCTATCACAACGTGTTCATGCCCCAGTTTATAGAACAGTGGTGTTGGCTGAACTCGGAACGACTGATAACACCTGTATTCCGCGGATTCCAAGGTGAACTGGAGAATGTGTACGAAGAGAAAAACCGATCAGCTGATGGCATGGGCGACGTGCAAGAGAAAATATTGGGCACCGTATTCAAAACCCAGCCTTACGCATACCCTATCCTCGGCTCTACCGAAAATCTGAAGAACCCGCGCCTGTCGGACATGGCAGCCTTCTATAAGAAGTACTATGTCGCCTCCAACATGGGGCTCATCCTATGTGGTGACATCAGACCTGATAGCACGCTGACAGCCTTGTTGGAGCAGACCTTCGGTCGTGTGCAGACTGGTCCTGTTCCAGAACGCAGCTATAGCCCGATGCCCGATATTCAGGAAGGCGAGCATCAAGAAGTTAAACTTCCCATCCCGCTGATCAGTGCCGAGGCGATGGTCTTCAAAGGAGCCACCGATTTCGAGCCAGATGCTGCTGCCCTCGAACTGGCCAACAGTCTGCTGTCGAACGGTAAAGCAGGCTTGCTCGACTCACTGATGAACGAGCACAAGGTGATGTTAGCGCTGGCCGTAAACATTGGTTTCGACGATGCCGCAGGTTCTGCAGTGCTCATCATCCCCAAGCTTTTGGGCAAGATGAAGACGGCAGAGGCACGCGTCGTAGAGCAGATACAGGCCGTCATGAACGGTCAGTTCAGCGACAGCCAATTGGAGGCACTGAAACAAGAGATGGTGATGGAGGCCGAACAAAGTCTTGAAACCATCAGTAGACGTTCGGACCTGCTGGTCGACCTGTTCTCAAAAGGCAAAACCTGGCAGGATTTGCTGAATAAGATTGAGAACATCAAACGCATCACCAAAGCCGACGTAGTAGCAGCCGCAAAGAAGTACTACGGAGCTAATCACATCACCCTCACCAAGAAATTCGGCACCCCCGCCAAGGAGACACTGAAACAACCAGGTTATAAGCCAATCGCTCCCAAAAACATGAATGCAAAATCGGTCTTTGCCAAGCAGTTAGAGCAGATTCCCATAAAGCAGACAACTATTCGCACTGTTGACTTCAAAAACGACGTGAGTACCCAGAAACTGAACAATCACGTCACCCTGTATTATAAACAGAATCCCATCAACGATATCTTCACCTTCACCCTACGCTATCAGGATGGCGATATCCACACCCCTGCACTCAAGATCCTGGGAGGATATCTCTCGGCATTAGGCACTGACTCGCTCAAGAAACAGCAGCTCGAACAGGCTTGGCAGCACATCAACACCACAATGGAGGTAGTACCAGGCGATGTTGCCTTCAGCCTCAATCTGACTGGTCCCGACACCCAATTTGTACCCGCTCTCAGACTGCTGGCTCATTTCCTGCGCGAAGCCAAGGGCGACAACGAAGCCCTGAGCGAGGCTAAGGATGCCGACAAGGTAGATCGCAAGAGTTTTGGAAAGCAGAAGGACGACGTGCTACGCCCAGCTTATCACCGCATAGTCTACGGCAGCCGGTCATCTTATCTCAACCAACTGTCGAAGAAGGAAATCAAAGCCTTGAAAAACGACGATTTAATCAGCCTGTTCCATGAGCTTCAGCAGTATGACTGCGACTTGTTCTATTGCGGTCGTAAAACCATCAACGAAGTAGCTCAGGCTTCGCTTCAGGCCCTGCCTCTACAGCAGTGCAGCAAACCGATAGCCGATACGTTCCACCCCTTGCAGCAGTACCAGGAGCCCACCGTATTCTTCTACAATGTACCTAAGTCGCGCCAGAACTACGTAGTAAGCTATGACGCCATCGCCCCTCTGACCACAGCCGAAGAAAGAGCCAAGTTCAAGCTGTGGGACGAGTACTTTGGCGGTGGTATGACATCGGTACTATTCCAGAACGTGCGTGAATTCCGTTCACTGGCCTACTCAACAGGCGGCAGTGGCTATCGCAGCAGTCTGGCAAAGCATCCAGAGGCCACCTTAGGCTATATTACCGCTACAGGCACTCAGGCCGATAAAACGATGGAGACAATGGCTACCATCGACTCGCTTTTGCATCAGTTACCCATGAAAGAAGAGAACCTTGATGCTGCCCGCCAGAGCATACTCAGTGATATCCAGAATGCCTACCCTACTTTCCGTTCGATAGCCAAATACGTAGCCAATCAACTGCGCGAGGGCTATACTACCGATTCCAACGCCAAGACAGCCCAACTGGTACCCGCCATCACAGCACAGGAAGTAGAGCAGTTCCATCAGCAGCATATCGGTAGCAATAAGAATCGTGTCTGGCTCATCATCGGCGACAAGAAACAAACCGACCTTCAAGCTCTGACCCGATATGGCAAGGTCATTGAACTCAAAAAAGAGGATGTTTACAGATAAGTCCCGCAGAAAGAATTTGCCACATCTGTAAACCACTAGTTTTTTTCCATCGCGTTGTAGCAAAATCTATAACGCGATGAATTTTTTGCTACGACGCGTTCTAAAAACGCAGGGCACGACGGGTTTGAAGCAGGACGCTCAGCAGGATAAGAGCGATGCCGATATAGAACGAGAAATTAATTTCGCGGCCCTCGCCGAAGATAAGGAACGCTAAGATGATAGTATAGCAGGGCTCGAGGTTGTAGGTAAGATTAACGGTGAAGGCCGACAGGCACTTCAGAGCCTGAATCTGCAACAGATACATACCCACGGTGCAGAACAACGCATGGCACAACATGAACCACAAATTGTTGCCATCAGGGATGACCACCACAGGTTGAGCGCTGGGGAAGAACATGAGATAAACAGGAATGATGGCCGTTACCAGCACAAGACCACCCGACATCTGATACATCAGCACCGTACGACTGCGTACACCCACACTGACCTTCTTGTTGCAGATGGCATAAAGCGCACAAACAGCCGACGACACAACTCCGATACCAATGCCATAACGATAGCGGGCATCAAACGAAAAGATGCAAAAGACACCTAATACGGTGATGAGCGAGAAAACCAATTCGGTAAACGACAGACGACGATGATAGATGACAGGCTCAAACAAAGCTGTGAAGAAGCCTACCAACGAGAAACAGATGACACCAATCGACACGTTAGAAGCCTTGATGCTACCATAGAACAGCATCCAGTGTAGCCCTAACAGCGCTCCACAACCACACAACTGCAGAAACTTGCGCCAACCTACGCGAGGCAGACCTGTAAACACCAGCAGAATCAGGCTGGTAAACAGCATGCGATACCATACAATATCTACCTCGTTGAGGGTAATCAGTCGACCAAACAAGCCTGTAAAACCGGCCAGAATCACACTTAAATGTAGTTGAATGAAACCGCGTTGAGTGTCGTTCATCATCATCGTTTTTATTAGAATTCACCAAAATCAATACTCAGTTGCCCATCGCCTAACAGATTGTAGCTTTTGCGATGATACGGCGTAATGCCAAACTGTCTGATGGCCTCACGATGTTTCTTGGTAGGATAGCCCTTGTTCGACAGCCAGTCGTACTGAGGATATTCCTCGGCCAACTGATTCATATAGTCATCACGGTAAGTTTTGGCAAGAATGCTTGCAGCAGCAATAGCCAAGTACTTTCCATCGCCCTTCACGATTGTGGTATGAGGCAATGGTTTGCCATCAGCAGGATCCTTATAAGGTTTAAACTTATTGCCGTCCACGATAACTGCCTCTGGACGCACCTTAAGCTGATCCAGTGCCCTGTGCATAGCAAGAATCGAAGCATTCAGGATATTTATCTTATCTATCTCCTCAGGCGTCACAATGCCCACAGCCCACGCCACAGCGTCGCGCTCAATCATCTCACGCAGCTGATAGCGTTTCTTCTCCGACAGCTGTTTCGAGTCGTTAAGCAACTCGTTCTGATACCCATCAGGCAGTATTACAGCGGCTGCATAAACACTCCCGGCCAAACATCCGCGTCCAGCCTCGTCGCAACCTGCCTCTATCTTTCCTTCGTAATAATGACTTGCCAACATAATCGACATTTGTTTCTATTTTGGCTGCAAAGGTACTAAAACTCTGCGACAAATACAACAAAGACGCAGAATATTTACGTTATACTATCCGTTCTTCAGGAAACCGGCAAATATCTGATAATCAGCAATATCAAAGCACAGTATTCAAAATAATACTTATACAAAGAATCGATAATCGTGCATTACGCAAGAAAAAAACTAATTTTGCAATCGCAAATTCCAACTTAAAACATTAAATTATAACAATGAAACAGATTCTTATCACAGTGCTTACTTTCGCCATCAGCATGGGGACAATGGCAGGCACTAAAAAAGGTCCGACAATGGGCTGGAGTTCTTGGAACACCTTCTCGGTGAACATCTCAGAAGACATTATCAAAGGACAAGCCAACGCGATGGTCAACCAAGGTCTGAAAGACGTAGGCTACGAGTACATCAACATTGACGACGGATTCCAATACGGTCGCACGGCAGAGGGATTGGTACGCATTCACCCTGTCAGATTCCCCAACGGGCTGAAGGTGGTGAGCGACTATATCCACTCGAAAGGCCTCAAGGCAGGTATCTATAGCGATGCAGGCGACTGTACCTGTGGTAGCATCTCTAACGGCGATGTACTGAACACCAATGTAGGCATGTACGGCTACGAGCAGGTTGATGCCAACTACTACTTCAAGGACCTGGAATTCGATTTTATCAAGATAGACTACTGCGGAGGTCGCAACCTGAGTCTGAACGAGCAGGAACAATACACACGCATCCGCGATGCCATTGTAAACACTGGTCGCGACGTACGCTATAACATCTGTCGCTGGGACTATCCGGGCACATGGTGTAACGGCGTAGCAACCTCATGGCGCACCACTCCAGATATCTACGACGGCTGGGAGTCAGTGAAAGGCATTCTGAGGGATAACCTCTACCTGTCAGCCTACTGCTATGATGGCGGTTTCAACGACATGGATATGCTGGAGGTAGGCCGTTCGATGACAGCCGAGGAAGACAAGACTCACTTCGGCATGTGGTGCATCATGGCCAGTCCGTTACTCATTGGCTGCAACATGGCCACCATCAACGAGCGCGCCTTAGCTCTGCTCAAAAATACAGAGCTCATCGCCTTGAATCAGGACCCCTTGCTGCTGCAAGCCTATGTGGTACAGCACATCGGCGACACCTATGTGCTGGTAAAAGACATCCAGAATCTGCACAGCACCACACGTGCTGTAGCACTCTATAATCCTTCTGACAAGCCTGTACAGATGTGCGTCAGTTTCGGCGAACTCGAACTGGGCGGCAAAGTGACAATACGCGACCTATTCGAACACGAAGACTTGGGACAGATGGAGCACGCCCTCTCTGTACTCGTTCCAGCCCATGGCACACGCATCTATAGCCTGAACGCCGAGCAAAGGCTGACACGTTATCTCTATGAGGCCGAGACTGCGTTCCTGCACGACTATCAAGAGGTAGCTAACAACGAGGCACTGGGTACCGCCATCTACCAGTCGTCAGATGCTGCCAGCGGTCGCGAATTTGCCGGCTGGTTAGGCAATCGCAGAAGTAACTATTTGGAATGGCGCGACGTATATGTACCAGAGGCTGGGCAATATGTGCTCCGATTTAATGCCGGTTCACAGGCTGCACGATCATTCACTGTCGAAGTAAACGGTGAACAGGCTGGCACAGTAGATGTGAAGACCCCCGACTGGAACGACTTTCAAGAGTTTGAGTTGGCTGTCAACCTGAAAGCTGGTACTAATAACATCCAACTCTACAACGAGAATGACTGGATGCCCAATCTGGACTATATGACCGTTGAAAAGCAGGGAGAGACCATGATTCTGAACCGTCAGCTCAACGAGACCACAGCCCGAATGGTAAGCCTTGCAAACAGCAACATCCTACCTACAGCCTTCATCCAAAAGGTTAACCAGCTAGCCATTCAAGCCAGTGATACCAATCTGACCACCGAAGATAAGAAAAACGCGTTGAATGAGGTTGAGAGCTCACTGACTGCCATCGACACGATGATACCACTCTGCAAGGAGTTCAGCCTATGGAAAAGTAACGTTGAAAAGAACATCAACGCAAGCTTGGAATCAACGGCACTGACAGCGCTCAGACATGCAATGGAAACTGCCGATGGCGCCTTGTCACAGGCCACAACAACCACCAAGGTTAACAGCATACTGAGCACATTGAAGACTGCTGTCGGCAATTATTTCAGAGCCGAAGAAGCTCAGCCTCATGAGGGTGAGGAGTTGGATATGACACTCCTGCTAACCAACTATGACTTCTCGAAGAATACTGGTTGGCGAGGCAATCCTACCTATCGCTCAGGATGCGGTGAGGAGTTTAATAAAGACTTCGATATGTACCAGCAGCTGGGTAGCATGAAGCCAGGCATCTACACCGTGAAATGCAACGCCCTGATACGTGTAGGCAAGAATGATGGCGGTGAGGCTTATAGAGCAGGTACAGAAAACAATGAGACCTACTTCTACGTGAACAGCGAAACCCAGAAGGTTAAGTCCCTGTTCTCAGAAGAGTGGCCAGAAGCTTCGAAATATGGCTGGGTGGATAATCAGAACGGCTATCCCCATAGCATGCACGCTGCAGAAACCCGCTTCTCCGAAGGCGCCTATGAAAATGTCATCACCTACAAGCTGGAGAAGAAAGGCACTCTGACTATCGGCATCGAACTGAGCAACCATCAGGAAGAGAGCTGGTGCTGCTTCGACAACTTCTCCATCACCTATAACCCCCTTACAAACACAGGCATTAAAGGCACGAAGAAGGAGCCCCGCTCAAGTAAGACCTACAATCTGTTAGGTCATCGCGTGAAAGAAAACCAGACTGGTCTGGTCATTAAAAACAGAAGAAAGGTGCTGCAATGAGCACCTTTCTATTAATCTTCTACCGTCAGTCTTCAGAACATCTGGGCTACCCTACGGATGCCAGCCACAAGGACATCTATCTCATCCTGGGTATTATAGAGAGCGAACGAAGCACGAACGGTTCCTGATATCTGCAGACGATCCATCAGCGGTTGAGCGCAATGGTGACCGGTACGAACAGCTATACCTAAGCGGTCGAGCAAGGTACCCATATCCAAATGATGGATATGGCCTACATTAAACGACACAACAGCATCCTTCTTCGAGGCATCCATAGGGCCGTAGATTGTCATGCCATCAATGGTCATGAGCTGCTCCATACAATATCTGGTAAGAGCCTGTTCATGCTGCTGAATGGCATCAAAGCCGATAGCGTCGATATATTCGATGGCTTTTGCCAGTCCGTGAGTGGCCACGTAATCAGGTGTGCCAGCCTCGAACTTAAAAGGCAAACGCTCGAAAGTAGTCTTCTCCCAGGTTACTTTGTCAATCATCTCACCACCGCCCTGATAAGGAGGCAGTTTCTCGAGCCACTCCTCTTTGCCATACAGCACGCCAATACCGGTAGGACCGTACATCTTATGACCACTGAAGGCGAAGAAGTCACAATCCATAGTTTGTACATCCACCTTGAAGTGGGGAGCGCTCTGGGCACCATCCACCAGCACGGGGATGTTATGGGCGTGGGCAGTCTTGATAATCTGCTCTACAGGATTAACTGTTCCCAGCACATTGCTTACGTGGGCCACGCTTACAATCTTGGTTTTGGGGGTAATGAGCTGCTCCAGCTGGTCGATACACAAGATACCATCGTCGGTAATGGGGATATGCTTAACCACGATGCCTCGTTTCATGGCCTGTAACTGCCAAGATACGATGTTTGAGTGATGCTCCATGTCTGTCACAATCACCTCATCACCAGCCTGCATCTGCGATTCGCAGAACGACTGAGCCACTAAGTTTATTGCCTCAGTAGTACCACGCGTAAAGATGATTTCCTCAATCTTACGGGCATTGATAAAACCACGCACTTTTTCACGTGCCGCCTCATGCAAGTCAGTAGCCTGCTGCGAAAGGTAGTGTACACCGCGATGCACGTTGGCGTTCACATTGAGATACTCGTCGCGCATGGCATCGAGTACCATCAGCGGCTTCTGCGTGGTTGCCGCATTATCGAGATAAACCAGCGGCTTCTTATACACCTCGCGTCCCAGAATGGGGAAATCCTCGCGTACCTTATTTATATTAAACATTGAACTTTGAGCTTTGAACTGTTTTTTATTTGCAGAGTTTGCAGCCTGAGCACTTATTCAGCTCGCCACGGAATCGTTTCTCTACCAGATAGTGCAGGCGATCGCGCAGTGGCTCCAATTGCATGTGATCGATAACCTCGTTGATAAAGGCGTTTTGCAGCAGCACTTTGGCCTCCTGCAACGAGATACCACGCTGACGCATATAGAACAAGGCAGCATCGTTCAGCTGACCGACAGTCGATCCGTGCGCACACTTCACGTCATCGGCATAAATCTCCAGCATAGGCTGAGTGTACATACGTGCCTCTTTGGTGGCTGTCAGATTCTGATTAGTCATTTGCGAAGAGGTCTTCTGAGCGCCATGCTCTACCAGCACACGACCAGCAAAAGCACCTGTCGACTTATCATCAAGCACATACTTATACAACTCCTGACTGGTGCAGTGTGGTACCTTGTGCACAATCAGCGTGTTATTATCCACATGCTGCTGTTTGTCGGCAATCACGCAACCGTAACATTGACACTCAGCCCCCTCACCACTGAAGGTTAGGTCGAGCTTGTTTCGAGTGATACCATTATGCAGGGTAATCACATTATGGTTTACACGACTGTTGGCCTGCTGGTCGATATATACATTGCTTACACGCACATTCTTATGATGCGTCTCTTCCATGCAATAGAGGTCTAACGATGCATTCTCGCCTACGTAAGCCTCAATGACCTGTGTGGCTAAGAAGTTCTTATCATCGGCAGCATGGTCGCAAAAAAGCATCTTGATTTCTGCGCCCTCTTCAAGTACAATCAGCACACGACGGTTCACCATCAAGTCAGGCACAGCACGCTGAGCATTCTGCGGTGTACCCTTCAGGATGTTGATGACCTGAATAGCACGATCAACTTTGACATTCCTGGGCACATAAACCAGCATACCATCCTGTGCCAACATGGTGTTCAACGCTGTGATAGCATCCTCACTGGTCTTTGCCAGCTTGGTGTAATATTTGCTCACCAACTCCGGATAATCGCGCATTGAGCCGATAATCACACCTTCAGGCAGATGACCTTTTGGCTTCTCATCGTGATAGAACATATCGTTAACCACGAAATAGAGGCTGGTGCTCAGATTAGGTACATCGCAACGGAAAGCCTCATAAGGATCGACGGGAATCTGCAGTCGGCTGAGGTTCACACCATAGTCAGGCTCAAACAGCTTCTGCATATCGGTGTACTTGTAGCGCTCCACCTTTTTGGATGGGAAGCCCTGCTTGCGGAAGTCCTCAAAGGCCTGATCGCGCACCACGTTCATCGACTCTGGAGCATGCGAGAAAATCATCTCTCGTGCCTGCTCGTAGAGCTCTATGTATTGCTTCTCGCTACTCATTATTCCTCTCCTATTTCTTCCTTAATCCAATCGTAGCCGTGCTCCTGAATCTGAACAGCCAGTTCAGGACCACCAGTCTTCACGATGCGTCCCTTGTAGAGCACATGTACAAACTGAGGCTTGATCATCTCAAGCAAACGGTCGTAGTGGGTGATGACAATGCATGAAGTCTCCGGTGTTTGCAACTTGTTAACACCTTCGGCCACAATACGCATAGCGTCAACGTCCAGACCTGAGTCAGTCTCATCGAGAATACTGAGCTTAGGCTCCAGCATAGCCATCTGGAAAATCTCGTTACGTTTCTTCTCACCACCGCTAAAGCCCTCGTTCACCGAGCGGTTAGCCAGCTTCGAGTCGAGCTCAACAATCTTACGTTTCTCGCGCTGCAGCTTCAGAAACTCAGCTGCGTTCATAGGATCTAAGCCCTGATACTTACGCTTCTCGTTGATGGCAGCCTTCATGAAGTTGGTCATCGAAACACCAGGAATCTCAACTGGATACTGGAACGACAGGAACAGCCCCTCGTGGGCACGGTCCTCAGGCTTCATCTCCAGCAGGTTCTTGCCATTGAAGTAAGCCTCACCCTCAGTCACCTCGTAGAGTGGATTACCCACAAGCACAGCACTCAAGGTTGATTTACCTGAACCGTTAGGTCCCATGATGGCATGTGTCTCACCATCGTTAATCACGAGGTCGATGCCTTTTAATATCTCTTTATCGCCAATCTTGGCGTGTAAGTTCTTTACTTCTAACATATCTTTATCCTACAGTTCCTTCTAATGATACTGATAATAGTTTCTGAGCCTCAACGGCAAACTCCATGGGCAGCTTCTGCAGCACCTCCTTGGCGTAACCGTTAACAATAAGTCCTACGGCCTGCTCAGTGGGAATGCCACGCTGGTTGCAATAGAAGAGCTGATCCTCTGAAATCTTCGAGGTGGTAGCCTCGTGCTCAAACACAGCTGTATCGTTGTGCACATCCATATAGGGGAAGGTATGTGCACCACAATCCGAGCCTAAAAGCAGTGAGTCGCAGCTTGAGTAGTTACGGGCATTATCGGCAGTAGATGCTGCACGCACCAGTCCGCGATACGAGTTCTGCGAGTGGCCGGCCGAGATACCCTTCGAGATGATGGTGCTCTTGGTGTTCTTACCGATGTGAATCATCTTGGTACCTGTATCAGCCTCCTGATAGTTGTTAGTCACAGCTACCGAATAAAACTCAGCCACCGAGTTGTCACCACGTAGGATACAAGAAGGATACTTCCATGTGATGGCACTACCCGTCTCAACCTGAGTCCACGACAACTTAGAGTCAACACCACGCAGATCACCGCGCTTAGTTACCAGATTAAGCACACCACCCTTACCGTTCTCATCGCCTGGATACCAGTTCTGAACGGTAGAGTATTTTACTTCAGCACGGTTCATCACGATAATCTCTACGATAGCAGCATGCAACTGGTTCTCATCACGCATCGGGGCTGTACATCCTTCCAGATACGATACGTAGGCATCGTCGTCGGCAATAATCAATGTACGTTCAAACTGGCCTGTATTACGGGCATTGATACGGAAATAAGAGCTGAGCTCCATAGGGCAACGAACACCCTTGGGGATATACACAAACGAACCATCGCTGAACACAGCCGAGTTGAGCGCCGCAAAGAAGTTATCCTTGTAAGGCACTACGGTACCCAAGTACTGACGTACCAGATCGCCGTGCTCCTTGATAGCCTCACCGATAGAGCAGAAGATAACCCCCTTCTCGCGCAGTTTCTCTTTGAAAGTGGTCTTTACCGATACACTATCCATGATGGCGTCAACGGCAGTGTTACCACTCAATGCCAAGCGCTCTTCGAGTGGAATACCCAGCTTATCGAAGGTCTTCTCGAGTTCAGGGTCAATCTTACCATCACCTTCGGGCTTCTTAGCCAGTGGGTCGGCATAGTAGCTAATGGCCTGATAGTCAATCTCTGGCATATGTACATGCCCCCACTTAGGTTCCTGCTGCTCTTTCCAGTAGCGGAACGCCTTCAGGCGGAACTCGAGCATCCACTCAGGCTCCCCTTTCTTAGCAGAGATGAGCCGAACGATATTCTCGTTCAGCCCTTTCTCGATTATTTCAGTATGTACGTCGGTGGTGAAACCAAACTCGTATTTCTGTTCAGCTACCTGACGTACAAATTCATTTTTATTCTCTGACATTATTACAGTTTCTGTTCTACCTCAATCTCTGTGAAGGTTTCGATGATATCACCTACCTGGATATCGTTGAAGTTAACCAGCGAGATACCACACTCCAGTCCGGTTGCCACTTCCTTGGCATCGTCCTTATAACGCTTCAGAGCGTCGATAGGAGCAGTGTGGATCACGATACCATCACGGATAACGCGGGCCTTATCCTTGTTATGTACCTTACCATCGGTAACGAGACCACCGGCAACGGTTCCAACCTTAGAAATCTTGAATACCTGCTTAACCTCGATTTCACCAGAGATAATCTCCTTCTTAACCTTATCAAGCATACCTTGCATGGTGCTCTTCACATCATCGATAGCATCGTAGATGATAGAATAGGTATTGATTTCAACACCCTCGCGATCGGCAGCCTTACGGGCATCGGCAGAAGGACGTACCTGGAAACCGATGATGATAGCCTCTGATGCAGAAGCTAACATGACATCGTTCTCCGAAATCTGACCTACAGCCTTGTTGATCACGTTCACCTGAACCTTCTCGGTAGAGAGCTTGATGAACGAATCAGAGAGCGCCTCGATACTACCATCGGTATCACCCTTCACGATGATGTTCAGCTCGTGGAACTCACCCAGAGCGATACGGTGCGACAGCTCATCAAGACCAAGCTTGGTAGTGGTACGCAAGCTCTGCTCACGCTGCAGCTGGATACGCTTGTTAGCGATTTCGCGGGCCTCCTGCTCACTCTCCATCACATGGAACGAGTCACCTGCAGTAGGAGCACCGTTCAGACCCAGGATGATGGCAGGCTCTGCAGGACCAGCCTTCTCGATGCGCTGGTTACGCTCATTGAACATAGCCTTTACCTTACCCCAAGCAGTACCTGCAATCACGACATCGCCTACCTTCAGCGTACCGTTTGATACGAGTACTGTTGAAACGTAGCCACGACCCTTATCGAGCGAGCTCTCGATGATACTACCAGTAGCCTTACGGTTTGGATTAGCCTTCAAGTCGAGCATCTCGGCCTCGAGCAATACCTTTTCAAGCAGCTCATCAACGCCGATACCCTTCTTGGCACTGATTTCCTGACACTGGTACTTACCACCCCACTCCTCTACAAGCAGGTTCATGTTAGCCAGGTCCTCACGAATCTTATCGGGGTTAGCACCTGGTTTATCAATCTTGTTGATGGCGAACACCATAGGTACGTTGGCAGCCTGTGCGTGGGCGATAGCCTCCTTGGTGGTAGGCATCACAGAGTCGTCAGCTGCCACTATGATAATAGCGATATCAGTCACCTGAGCACCACGGGCACGCATGGCGGTAAACGCCTCGTGACCAGGGGTATCCAGGAAGGTTATCTGTCGGCCATCCTTCAGCTTCACATTGTAGGCACCGATATGCTGTGTAATACCACCAGCCTCACCGGCAATCACGTTGGTGTTACGAATGTGGTCGAGCAACGAAGTCTTACCGTGGTCAACGTGTCCCATCACTGTTACGATAGGGGCGCGAGAAATCAGATCGTTCTCATCGTCCTCCTCCTCAGTAATAGCGTTCTGTACCTCAGCTGATACATATTCTGTGGTGAATCCGAACTCCTCGGCTACGATGTTGATGGTCTCAGCATCCAGACGCTGGTTGATTGACACCATGATACCGATGCTCATACAGGTACCGATAACCTGGTTTACACCCACGTTCATCATGGTAGCCAGCTCAGATACGGTAACAAATTCGGTGAGCTTCAGGATCTTGCTCTGTGCTGCCTCTGCTGCCATCTCCTCGTTCATACGCTCTGCTACAGCATCACGCTTCTCACGACGATACTTGGCACCCTTCTTATTCTGGTTCTTAGAGGTCAGACGGGCCAGCGTTTCCTTTACCTGGCGTGCTACAGCCTCGTCGTCAACCTCCAGAGGCTTCTGAACGGGGCGATTCTTCTTTTTGTTTCTGCCACCGCCATTATTACCATCCTGATAGTTCTGGTTTCCGCCCTTGTTCTTCTTATTATTCTGGTTGCCACCCTTGTTGTTATTCTCGTTGGCAGCAGCCTCGATATCTACACGCTCTTTTCCACCGTGAATACGCTCGCGCTTCTTCTTTTCACCACCGTGCATCTGAGCCTGCTTCTCCTCGCGCTCCTTACGGCGCTCCTCCTTTGATTTCTTCTTAGGACGAGTACTCTGGTTGAGCGAATCAAGATCGATTTTACCTACCACATTGAAGTTGGGCGCCATTTTCTTCTCACTCTTCAGTGTGAAGATTGACTTCTCTTCAGCAGCGGGCTTCTGCTCTTCCTTAACCTCTGCCTTTGGCTCGGCTTTCACTTCGACCTTTGGCTCAGGTTTGGGCTCGGGCTTCGGTTCTGGCTTGGGCTCGGGTTTCACTTCAACCTTCACCTCGGGCTTCACTTCAGACTTCACCTGAGGTTTGGGCTCGGGTTTAGGTTCGGTTTTGGGCTCCACTGCCACAGGAGCCTGGGGTTTTTCCTCATGAGCCTTGACAGGTTTGCCAATAGTGCTCAGATCTATCTTTCCTAACGGAGTGAAAGTCTGCTTGGTTTCCTCCTTTGCCTCAGCCGCTACTGGCTCTGGCTTGAGGTCCTGCTTTACTTTCTTCTCCTTTTTGGGGAATATCATACCGGCCTGGGTCTTCACGTCCTTGTCGCCCTTAAACTCCTTCACCAGCGCATTGTACTGTTCATCGCTGATTTTGGTGTTTACGGTAGCGTCGGCTATGTCGCCCAGATTCTTCTTCTTCAGATAGTCAATCGCTGTCTGAAGTCCGATATTCAATTCTCCTAATACTTTATTTAATCTAACACCCATCTAATTTACAATTTGACTGTTTTACAATTTGACAATTACTCAAACTCCGCGCGGAGTACATCCAGCAGTTGGTCGACGGTCTCTTCCTCCAAGTCGGCCTTTTCAATCAGCATTTCGCGTGGGGCATTCAGCACTGCCTTTGCAGTATCCAGTCCGATAGCCTTGATGGCATCGATAACCCACTGGTCAATCTCATCAGAGAACTCATCCAGATAGATATCCTCATCAGCCTCACCCTCATTAAGTACACGGAATACATCGATGGTATATTCAGTAAGCATAGATGCCAACTTGATATTCATACCGCCACGACCGATAGCCAGCGAAACCTCCTCGGGCTGCAGATAAACCTCGGCCTTGTGGTTCTCCTGATCCAGATTGATGCTTGAGATCTTGGCTGGGCTCAGCGCACGCTGGATAAACAGCTGAGTGTTGGCAGAGTAATTAATGACATCGATATTCTCATTACAGAGCTCGCGAACGATACCATGCACACGGCTACCCTTTACACCTACGCAGGCTCCTACTGGATCGATACGGTCATCGTAGCTCTCAACAGCCACCTTGGCACGGTCGCCAGGGATACGGGCTACGCGCTTGATGGTAATCAGACCGTCCTGAATCTCAGGCACCTCAGCCTCAAGCAGACGCTCCAGGAATGCTGGGCTTGTACGAGAAAGGATGATGCGGGGATTGTTGTTCTCGTTCTGTACTTCCTTCACAATGGCACGAATGGTCTCACCCTTGTGATAGTTGTCCGAAGGAATCTGCTCCTGCTTAGGCAAGTGCAGCTCGTTACCCTCATCGTCAACAATCAGCACCTCACGCTTCCAGATCTGATATACCTCACCACTCACTACCTGGTGTACCTTATCCTTATACTTCTGGTAAAGTGAATCGTGCTCGAGCTCCAGAATCTTCGAGGCCAGTGTCTGACGAAGGTTCAGGATAGCACGACGGCCGAACTTCGCAAACTCTACTTCCTCAGAAACCTCCTCACCTACCTCGTAGTCGGGTTCAATCTTCTGAGCCTCGCTCAGCTCGATTTCCTTGTTCTCATCTACCACCTCACCATCGGGTACTACCACACGGTTGCGGTGAATCTCAAAGTCGCCCTTATCGGGATTTACGATCACGTCAAAATTCTCGTCCGAACCAAAAATCTTGGCGATAACATTACGGAAGCTTTCTTCCAAAACGCTCACCAATGTGGTGCGATCGATGTTTTTGGTTTCCTTGAATTCCTGGAAGGTCTCAATCATTGAGGGGCCCTTCACTTCTTTTTTGATTGCCATTGTCTTATCTTACTATTTTTTTATTATTTTCTTCATTTAATTATTTGAATGCCAGCAGATATTTGGCATACTTCACCTCATCCATCTGGTAGGTCTTATCCACATCTACCAATACGGGGCGCTTCTTGCCCTCCTGCTTCTGCTTCTCCTGCATGGTGATGGTGAAGCTTGGCGCATCAACAGCCTTGAGTACACCCTGCACCTTCTTGCCATCGGCCTGCAACACCTCGAGGGTATCGCCGATGTGGTTAATATACTGCTGGGCTACTTTAAAAGGCTGACCAAGGCCAGCGCTACCAACTTCCAATTCATAATCTCCGAGTTCCTCACCCAGGCGCTCCTGAAGGAATCGGCTCAATGCTGCACAATCCTCGATCCACACACCGTCAGCGTGGTCGATCTCGATAACAATACGGTCATCAGCCGCAAAGTTCACGTCTACCAGGAAGTACTCGTTGCCCTGCAACCACTCTTCCGTTAATGTCTGAATAATCTCTTTATTTATCATCTAACAGTTATTAAAATGTGAAATGAGAGACTCTTTCGAGCCTCTCATTCCGCTGAACGGGTGCAAAATTACAAATAATTCTGCAATCTTCCAAATTTTTACTTACTTTTTTACGCCAAATCACTAAAAATCATTGGTTTAGACACATTTTTGGTGATACTGACGGGCGATTTTTTCTGTAATCTTATCAGGCTGGCAGTCTGCTTGGGTTTCTTCGGAGTCAGCAGTTTTTTATACTCATCCGAAGATTTCAGCAAACGGATGGCCTCCTTCACCTGCTTGTCATAGTTCAACCCAGCCTCGATGGTACCGCGCTGATAGTAGTAAGCGGCAATGATATCTGCCTCAAGTATCTGGCGCAGTACACGTTCGTGCTTATCCAGATCGGTAGACACATTATGATTCAATTTCTTCTCCAACTCATCAAAGGTCGGCTTGGCATCATCATAATACCCCTCAAACTTAGCTGTCTTGACGAGTTCTGCCAATTGCTTCTTGCTTACAGGGTCATAGGTAAAGCCACTCTTTACCACCCGGTTCTTGAACTCCTGCCAATCAGCATCGCTGATATGGAAATCGGCTGCAGGCGCTATCTGTGGATGCTTGGCTATATACTCCACCACATAGTCGAACATCACCTCGGTGCTGTCCTGGCCGCTGGCTGAGAGATAGAAGGCTATGTTGGGGATTGTGTCACCCTTCAGCTCCACGTCGGGCATGATACCGCCACCATCGCGCACCTCACGGCCCTTACGGGTATAAAACACCTTGGTCAACGAATCGGGTATATGCTCCTGATAGCCCATGCCACGCTTGTAGTTATAAGCCTGAATGCAACGTCCGCTGGGGATGTAATATTTCGAGGTAGTGACCTTCATGTTGGTATTGTAAGGCAGATCGATGGGTACCTGAACCAATCCCTTTCCATACGTACGCGTACCTAATATAATAGCGCGATCCATATCCTGGAGTGCGCCGCTGGTAATCTCGCTGGCCGATGCCGTCTCGCCATTCACCAGCACAACCATAGGCATCAATGTATCTACAGGCTCAATGCGGGTCTCATAGGTTTTATTGGCTTGACGGATTTTTCCACGGTTCTCAACCACCTTTACGCCCTTGGGCAGCCAGATGTTCAAGATATCCACAGCCTCCTGCTCCGATCCGCCGCCATTACCACGCAAATCGAATATCAGCGATGTGGCACCCTGCTTCTTCAAATCCACAAAGGCACGGCGCACCTCTTTGGCACAGCCTTCGGTAAACTGGTTCAGCACGATATAACCAACGCCATCCCTCATGCCATAGTAAGGCAACTCGGGCATTTTGATATTGCGACGCGTAATCTTGAAATTCATTAGCTTACCGGTGCTGGGGCGCATGGCCTTCAGCACGAAAGTAGTACCTGGTTCACCACGCAGATGGCTGCTCACGTAGCCTACTTCCTTGGATGTCATCATCGAGTCGTCGATGCTCAGTATGACATCACCCTTTCTCAGACCAGCCTCAGCCGCTGGCATATTCTCGTAGGGCTCATCGATCACCACGCGGTCCAGTTTCTGATGCTTGCGCACAATGGCACCAATACCAGCATACTTACCAGTCAGCATCTGGCGCAGGTTCTTGGTTTCATCCTGCGCGTAATACTCTGTATAAGGATCCAGACTACGAAGCATGGCATTAATAGCTGTACCTACCGTCTCCTTTGGATTCAGCGTATCAACATACAACAGATCTAGGTTCTTATAGACATGGTTCAGTATATCCAACTGCTTCCCCACCTCAAAATTGTGGTCGTTAGGCTTCTGGGCCATCGTGGCGGTGGCCGATAGTGCCATCGCACAGAGAGCTATCATTATCTGCTTCTTCATCATCATCAATATTTATTGTTTTTATGGGTGCAAAATTAAATGATTCTTGCCGAAAAACATACATTTTTGTAGGAAAAATGAAAAAAATTAAGGTTTATAGTCATTTTTTTCCAAAAAAGTTTGGTAGTTTCAAAAAATCCTCGTACTTTTGCACCCGCTTAACAGCAATACCTGCTTCAGTAGCTCAGTTGGTTAGAGCACCTGACTGTTAATCAGGGGGTCGTTGGTTCAAGCCCATCCTGAAGCGCCTTAGAAAGAGTCCTGTAGGTCAACGACTTACGGGATTTTTCTTTTTTATACATTTCAAAATTGTAGCCAATTTGTAGCCAATTCTGTTTTGTTGTAGCCAATTCGTGTTTCTCCTTTGCAGAATTAACAATCCAAGATCCTGCAAAGAATAATAATTGCGAACCGTTGTCAAGTTCTAACGTTGACAAGTTGAAAATCATTAGGGTATTTCAACTGTCAACAACCTTTTTTGATGATTTCTTGCAAAATAATTCTTGCTACGCAGAAAGGCTGCATAGGGCTATTGTACCTTTGCACCCGAAATCCAACGGAAGTATGGGTGAGCGGTCGATACCAGCACATTGCTAACGTGCCGAGCCGCAAGGCTCCGAAGGTTCGAATCCTTCTGCTTCCGCACAAATTGGAGGTTTGGCAGAGTTGGTCTATTGCACTAGTCTTGAAAACTAGAGGGCGGTCAAACGTCCCAAGGGTTCGAATCCCTTAGCCTCCTCTGATGGAACTTTGGCAGACTTGGTGTATGCGCAGGACTGAAAATCCTGAGAACGTGGTTCGACTCCACGAGGTTCCACAAGAATATAATGAGGTGTTCTCCAGCGGCAACGAGAGCAGACTGTAAATCTGCCGCCATTCGGCTTCGTGGGTTCGAGTCCCGCCACCTCAACGATGGGAGCATAGTTCAGTTGGTAGAATGTCGGTCTCCAAAACCGAAGGTCGGAGGTTCGAGCCCTTCTGCTTCTGCTAAATAAATGGAGTTTGTAGCTCAGTAGGTAGAGCACCAGATTGTGGCTCTGGTGGTCACAGGTTCGAAACCTGTCAAACTCCCTACAATGTGAGGATGCCCGAGTGGTTTAAGGGGGCGGTCTGCAAAACCGTCATTCATCGGTTCGAATCTGATTCCTCACTCAATATTAAAGACTCCGATTTCCCCAAACAGGAAACCGGAGTCCTTCCTTTATCCATAGTTCAGAATGGCTGTTAGCCTTTTCTTAACTCTCGCAAGTACTCTGCCCATCTGCTGAAGTTCAGGTTTCCCCTCTGTCTTTTCTAACATCTTTACTGCCTTCGTGATAAGTTTGAAATCATCAGCTGTCAGAGGCAGTTCAGTGATAGAGTAGTCAGGATCAGCGTACCTGTAGTACTTCTGATCGTAAACCTCTATGGGCGCATTGTATCCGAGTTTGTCAGAACGCATAATCTGAATATCGTTCTGAACTGTTCTAAGAGAGATCCCTTTGCGAATCCCTTCCATATCGTACAGCGCATCAGATACTTCATCAACCAGGTCCTCTATCGTCCATCTTCTGTACCTGTTGCGCAGGCTTCTGTCTATTATCTTGTAACGCAATAATGCGTTTTTGTTTACTGGCATGTTTGTATTTATAATCTAAAGAGTCCATAATCAATTTTTATCGCTATTAAATGGTTCATAATGAAAACTGTGCAGAAAACAATCTACATCTTTCTGCGTATACCAATACTTGTCGCCCTCCCTTGAAAAGCCAAGGTAGCCGTTATCTCTCAACTTCTTGAGATATTTATCCTTAACTCCCAATAATTCCATGACTTCCTTATTGTTGTATATCCTCAAAGGATTTGGAACTATCATTTCTAGAGTCTTTTTCTGTTCAGTTAGGGTCTGCAGAATTTCTTCCAAGATTTCCCTTTCGCTTTGCTTCTTGTTATTGTTCATTCTATTACAATTGTTTTGTTTGGTTCAAATCCGTTTGTCAGATGTTCATTGTAGTATATATATCCCATCTGGTTACATATTATTTTTGTATTGCCTATCATGGTGTCAATGTTGGTATGCGAGTGCCCATAAATCCAGGCATCAATGCGACTGTCGGCAATATAGTTTCCCAGTTCTGTAGCAAAGGCTCCGTTTAGAACGGAACCCATGTGCTGGGCTGCCACCACTGATAATGTCGGAAGATGATGTGTAACCACAACGATATGCTTGGCGGTACTCTCCTTTACTGCTTGTTTCAAGAAAGTCAGGCATTTCTCATGCTCCAGATTGAAATCATCAGGTGTGAAGCGTCTGCCATCATACATTATCTGGCGGAAGTCGTTCATGCCACGCTGAACATGGAACATATCCTGCTCTGGTATTCTCGACCACAGCGTAGTCAGAATGAAGTCCGTATCGTCTATGCGCACCACCTTATTATAATAATAGCCCACATTCTCACGTATCATCCATTGCCAACTGTCGCCACGTGCTGTTACGTCGCCATTGCTGTAGAACTCGTGATTACCAGGTACTAATAGCACTTGCTGGAAGTTCTTTGATGCCCAGTTCCAAAATCGCTTCTGAGGGGCAATGATGTCCCGCAGGTAGAACGTGTCACCTGCGAGCACCAGAACATCGCCCACAACTTCAAACTCATTCGCTTTTATATACCGCGAATTGTCATATAACTCCATATGGAGATCACTCATGTATTGTATTCTCATTGCTCTTAAATATACGTTGTTCATATCAAATCAGTTAATTATTCGTATGGCCTAACAGGCATAAAATACGAGTCGGATAGAATCCTCTGAGCACCATTCATCAGTCAAAAACTCATGGATGAGGGCGATGCCTGCAGCAAATTCCTTCAACCAGATGATTTCGTTCAGTTCTTCCCCCAAGTAATACTCCAGCATTTCTCCCTGGTCAATGTAGTCGTCCTCGTCTTCCTGCTGCTTCTTTTTAGTTTCAATCTTTTTCCCATTGACAGCCGCAAGAATCGTATCGAGTTTCTCTGAGATGCCATAAGAGAGTTGTTTGGAGTGCTCCGTCAGTATAGCCGACTTACATTTCTCCAACTGCTCATCCAAATATGACTGCAGTTCTGTCAAGTAGCACCACGACTTGCCCCATCGCCAGTCTCCGCCAAATACGCCGACATCCTTCTTCGAATCTATTCTTTCCTGAACCTTGTCAAACATCTCTTTCAACTCAGGGCTCAAGTCGTTTGGAAAGCCCCTGTCATTGAATGGCGCATCGTGACCAACCAACAGGTCTCGAACGCATCCTTGGCGTACAAGAGTAAACATACACCCCATCTTCACTCCGCCAATCTCTATGGGGTGATTATCGTCGGGAGAGGGGCCTTCGCCAAAATATCTCCATTCTTTATAATCGAGGGGCACAATTCCTTCAAGCAAATGCCACTGATCCTTTTTCTTGAATTCGATAAAAATACTGCTATAAGTTCCCATATTGTTTGTTTTTTGTTAATTCATTACCATTTGTTTACCTCACTTCACTACGATAGTTGTTCTGTGCATACTCCATGAAGGTGTTGCAATCGTACTGCTTAATCTTCTCTATGGCTACGTTATAGATATCCTCCAATGTCAGGAAGTGCAGATTGGCGAGAGAGCCGTCTATACCAACATCAAAGCGTAGGTCTATCGACAGTGCATTATAGTCGTCAAGTTTGCCGTGACTATGCCCATGCAGCATTATAGATCCTCGAGGTTTCTGGTTCCATGTCACCATCGGGTAGTGGCGCATCACCACGCATAGATCCTCTCTTAGGAACGGTGCCACAGAAGGCTTGAAGCGCATCTCCTTAATCTGATAGACCTCTTTGAAATAGTTCTTGTACGCTCGAATCGAACCATCGTGGTTTCCCTCAATCAGAAACTTCTGCCCAGGCAGTTTCTCCAACAGATGGCGGGCATTCTCACTCTTCAGGAATGTCAAATCACCCAGAATATATACAGTATCACGCTTGTCAACCGTGCTCTTCCAAAGGTCAAGCAACCATTCGTCGTGTGCCACGATATCCACCGTATCCGAAAACGGGCGCTTAGGTGAATGCTTCAATATGTTCGAATGGCCGAAATGCAAGTCGGCCGTAAAATAAATCTTATTCATTGTTCTATTCTTTTGAATTTTCTACCTATAAGTAGGGATAAATATGAAATGTTACATTGCAGAAGAGAATAGATCTCTCTTTATGTCTCCCCCAGCCTTTAACCGGGAGAGACGAATTACTATTCCATGATATAAGCCTGGCTCATATAGACCTGCTTCACAAGGGCAGTACAGAATTTGTTGAGTTCCTTGTTCAATAGTTTCTGCTCGCTCTTTTCAAGTGCAGTATACAAGTTGCCATGCTCCTTGAGGAAGTCTTCGAGCACATCCTTGGAGAACAACCCCATCACCTTGCCAAAGTCCTTAGGGAAATGCACCTCACCGATATGGCTCACCACGTTTGCCAGACGGTTCTCAGTGACGTAGGTTTCACCCTCGACAATCAGGGCCTTCAATTCATCACTATAAGGCACTGGCTCGACAAAGAGCTTGGTACGGCGCTTGGCGCTCTTCCGCTCTGCGAACCGTTCGTTCTTACTCTTGATAAGCACTCGAGAGCCGTTCCTTAGATACATTGGAGTGACAGGACGGATAACGATACCCTCGCAGATGTTGTCCTCGATAGCAGGAAGTTCAAGCCACTCGGCAATCTTGCTTTGGAAAGCGTTAGGCTGCTTCAGGCACTCGGCCAAAGTCCCTCTGAAGAGAGTCTTGGCATAAAAGAAACCACAGGTCTCAAAGATCTCGTTAACCTCATCAACAGGGAGGAACCTTCCACCCTCCTCAGTGAAGAGGTAGATGTCGAAGCCATAAAACTCATGGTCAGGAGTATAACAGACACCTCTTTGGATGAGGCCGACTTTCTGTCTTGCTTTGACCCCATCATGAGGATACAGACCACCGAACATCTCACCAAACACAGAGATATGAGTCACCTCGGGATACTTTGCCTTGATGCCACCGAATAGCTTCAGCACTCTGTCCCTGTATCTTTCGAGCAACTCAGGGTAGTCATAGAACTGCTCGCCCTCCTCCAGCACCGACGTACGCTTGGCAAACCTTAAGGTCTCACCATCGCAAAGGAAGCTGGTGTTGGCACCATGCACCTTCTCCTGCACCACATATTCCAAATCCTGTGGCATCTCTGCCACTACGTGCTCCATGAACTCACGGCTAAAGGAGTTTTCGATAGAGCTGTACTTCTTGAATTCTAACATTGTTCTTTTCTTTTTGTGCGCATCGCTGCGCGGTTAATACTGTTGTTGTTTAGGTTGTGCCCACTAGCTAAGGAGTGGAGAAGTACGGATAATGGACACACAGATAACGAAAAACCGTTGGAAAGTTTGGTAAGCTCTTTCCAACGGTCTCGTTATCTCTTATACTCTGAAGTTCGGCTGCATCTATGCCGTCCGGTCAGATTCTCTATTTGATGATGTTCGTTGGAAAGTGTTCGTGTACCAGTCACGTGCTGCAATACTCATCGAGTCGTTCGTATGAACATAGCAGAAGCCTCCAAAGCTCTCTTTGCCCTGAAGTGGTAACAGTGTTGATATGTTCATTCTTTGTTGCAGCATTGCTCTTTGTTTACATAAATTTGAAAAACGGCGGCAAAATTATACATATTTTCACAAACCGCCAAACTTTTTCGTATCTTTTTTGCATTTTCAGTCAATTTCACCCAAGAAAGAATTGGCTATTTTGCTGAATTTTTGTATTTTTGCACCCGAAAGCATCAAGAGCAGTCATCTTCGGATGGACTCGCCAACCGAGCAAAACGTAGCCACGGTGGTCAGTACGATGCGGAAGCAATAGTATTCACTTCAAAACAAAACGTTATGCAACAGCACATTTATTACACGAAGTATGCACTGCAATTCGCAGACATGCAGATTCCCGAGTTAGTCACAGTTTTCAACGCCCAGGTTGGTAATCATGGATGGTCCAGTATGCGAGCCTATCACGACCAAGCGCTCCTTGACGAGTTCAAGCGGCGCGGCATCGACACCGCAGCCGTAGCAGGCAGAAAGACCATATCGTTTGCCCATCCTGTCAGGTATGATCTACCCAACAACAAATTGGTAGTCATCAACTGACCCTATACAAACGTCGCCTTTGCAGTCTGCTCTTGCAAGGGCGGCGATTGTACATAAAATACTCATCCTATCACGCCGACTTAATCATCTCCATCATATCGTCCACATAACCATCGTTTAGTTGAAATAACACATGGTTCTCATGGAACTTCTCTAATTGACCTTTACCCCAGAAGTCCACCTGGCGATAGTCCGTGTTGCTGATGATAAAGCTGTTCAGGGCAATGCTGTCATCACCCAACGTCGGCTCGATAACATCCTTCAGATACTTGTACAGTTGTATCTTCTCGTCTTCCATTCCATGCAGATGACTGATGCCTTTGGGGTCAATGAAGTTCACATACTGTTTCCTGTCTTCACGAATCCAAAGGATGAAGTCTGGATAGAAACCAGCATTCTCGAAGAAGCCGATACCTTTGCGGCTGACGTTTCGCAGCAGATATATTTCTCGTCCTTCGCCATGCTGCTGATAATAACGCTGAAGGTCATTGATAAACTTTCGTTCGCCCTTATTCACAGCCACAGGATAGATTTCCACCACCTCATTTTCACCTGGCTTGTAATGCTCGTTCAGGTACATCATTGGGTTAAACAGATGCTGGGCGAAGTACAGAGCCTCGAAGTTCTCGTTCTCAATACGACGCAAGCCATTCAGCGTACCCTCGCGCACTTCCTTCTCAATACCCTGTAAAGCCTTTATCCAATTGTCCTGCGTCTTGCTGACAGCAATCTCATATTCCCTGATGAAGTTGGGATCTTCCTTCGTCAACACCTCGATATGCTGATGCTTCGATTCCTCCTTGCCTCGCTTCATCTTATAGGATTTGTCGATGAAGGCTTTCAGCAAACTTACGGCAATCTCTTGCCATTCAGCCACGTCGCGTCCATAATCGCTACTGAACTGCATCGAGCGTTCTGGCACCCATAACTTGTACCATTGACGGTCAGACAAGATCTCGCGCATCTCCTCCTGATGAATCTCCATATTATACCACGAACGTTCGTTCTTGAAGTCCACCATCTCGAAGAATACCTCTGTCCAATTCAGCAAGTCCAACTGCCAGTCTCTCAACCAATCTTCATGTTTCTCGGCTGTGCCGCTATCTTTTTCTCCACTTATTCTCTTTTTAACTTGAATCTTTGGATACCAGTCAAGCGTGACACGGACAGTCTTGCGATAATCCAGCAGACTCCTGATAGGCACTTCTTTCTTGAAGTTATAGTCCTTGTCTACTCTCAGTATCTTCAAGCCCTCTGGTAGCGTCTGTATCGTAGGAATCGTCAGTTCTACGATCTCGCTGTCGTTCTGTGGCAGACCTTCATCCTCCAAATAGGCCTTGAACTGGTCCATATAGTTGGAGCGCACACCAAAGATGTTCAGCGTTTCCATCACCTTTAAGTCTTTAGGTATCATGCTATCGTGAGGTTTAATGCTGCTATCAAGGGCCGTGCTTCGTTTCAACGACATCTTATAGCCTTTCAGACGCACACCACGTCCAAACATCTGGATAATCTGCGAGCCCTCGCTTTTACCAAAGTTCATCAGGCCCATCAGCGACACACGCCAACAACTCCAACCCTCAGTAAACTTCTTCGAACCAATAAGCATGTTAACAGTTGAGGTTTTCTCTGTTATTTCAGCAAACAGCGACCTATTGGTAAAGGGCTTCTCAAAAACATCAAACGCTTCAGTAGCTCTACACATATCAGACACCTTTTTCGTATCGCCCACAAAGATGAGTCCAAAATAGTCTGCCGTACCTACGCGCAATCCTATCTCTCCATCCAGCCCTTTCAAAACATCCACATGAAGCGTTGCCTCGATGCTGGCATTGAACACCTCCTTCAGAATACCCTGATAGATTTTTTCTGCCTTAGCTGCATCAATATTGTATTCGTAGTCTTTCTTCAGTCGTTTAAATGCCTTACTGAAGATGGCATTGCCGTTCTTATCCGTCAGCGAGGTGGTTCCATTTAGGATATTGATGATATGCTGCTTATAGTCGTTCTTCTGCTTCAAGAAATCATTCAAGAACAGCAGAATCATCACCACGTCTGATACTTGATGACCATTCCACACATTACCTGCACTTGATGCGCTGACGCTACCACCAACAAACACACCAAGCGGATTGTCTATCAGAAAGTCACGTTCTATGCGATGGTCACTCTTAAATACGATTTTCTGTTCATACAAGCAGAGCAGATAGGCCGTCAGATACTCTGCTAACATGTGTTGCTCCTGCCATTCTCGCATATTCATGATGCGATAATCCTTACCATAGCCATCGTTATAGAAGTAGCGATAGCTATAGTCGAAGAGCGTTGCCTTGCCGTATATCTGCAAGAACTCCTTCTTGTCCTTGTTACCCAATGCACCTATGGCCTGTCCAAAGGTGGCTGAGTATTCAAATGAGAAACCATTCTCAGTCAGTTTATTACGATATCTCATCCAGTCATCACCGCTTGAACCTTTATGCGCTTCATCAACAAGAACTAAATTGTTCCCCTCAAAGCAATCAACTGCCACTTTTTTGTCGCCATTAACATCTCCTAATTTGAAGATATCAATCACCTGAACAGTTTGCTTTTTGAACATACCACCCATACCTTCTTTCGAGAAGTATTCAGCTGACATGTTCGACTTCTGCAACTGCTCCAAGTGTTGTCGGCTCAGTTCTTCATTGGGCGTCAGCAGGATAATGTTGTTGATATCGTTCAACTTACCTGCCTTTTGTGCGTAGTAGAGATACTGCTTGATGTGAACTTGCATCATCAGCGTCTTACCTGCACCAGTAGCACACCAGAAGGCCAGTTTGTTTAGGTCATCTTCTGTAAAGTCAGGCACGCCTTCCCATACACCTTCCCTTTGCAGGAAGTTCGTCATCAGGAATGTGTTTAGGTCAGCAACCAATGCTTGTTTATTGCGAAAATACCTATCCAAATAGATCTCTGTAAACAGCAGACTCAGATACTGGAAATACTTCCATACAATCTTGTCACGACGTTTCTCATTAATCTCGTTGGTCAGCTTCACAATATGGTGGTCATACTCCAGCAAGTCATCTGTTGTCACCTCGCCATTATGCATATGGTCGCGCATGGCATAATAGATACGTGAAATACCATTTTCATCCACACCTTCGTAGATGGGGTCTTTCATGTCCTCTGATAGTGCTGTCAGACTTTTAGCACCCAATAGGTGCAGCACATAGTTGAACGTCACCAGCGCATATTGTAGCTTGCCGTTGTCTGTTCGTTGTCTTCCTCTTGGCATAGTCTTACTCCTCTTCAAACATACGTTTCATCAGTTCCTGCTCTATCAGTCGAACCTTCCAATGCTCCTCGTCGCTCTTAAGGTTTGGCAGGGTGTTGTCGCCATTCACGTAAATCACGTCAAACTCACGGTCGAGTGTCGAGTAATCCTGCTTGCGGAAGAAATCGTTCAGGTCATCGTTCTTTATCACATCCTGATTGCGCCAGATGACCAGAGCATGTTCCTTCTCAATATGCGTCGTTCCTTCCACCACACAGATGTTATCATCCTTATGCCAATGGATGCTGTCAACGTGCAGACCTATCAAGTAGTTGAAGGTATCCACCAAATCCACAGGTGTATCTACCAACTCATTGTCGCGAGTAGTCTTGATGGTATAATCGAAGGGACGTACAAAATCCTTGGTGTTGATAAGGCTATCACGCGTCTCTGTGTCGAGCATATAGCGCAGCACATAGCTCTCATTATCTGGCTTTCCAAATCCATCGTTCACCTCTAAGTTGTTTAGCGTATCTTCATACTGCTCTAGACGGATGTATTTGAAGCATCCTCCCCCACGATATGTACACGAATTTGATATACCAGATTTTTCTCCATTAAGAACATATTTCAACCTAGGATATGCAATCTTTGAGATATGATCTCCCATATCTATTCCAATAAACTTTCTCTGTAATTTGAGAGCTACTGCAGCAGTCGTTCCAGAACCAAGAAAACAATCAATAATATAATCGTCTTTTTCACTTAAACTGTCGATTACTCTTTTTAATACGCCTTCTGAGTTTTCTGTTTTGAACCCCCATTTATTAGCATAACCTTTTATGTCAAGCCAGTTAGTATCGGCCATTGTTTCAGTTCTTGGAGGTATCCAATATTTTATACTTCCAATTTTATCACCATCCCTTTTTACAAATTCCAAAGACTTTCCTGTCTGAACCCAATAATCTTCTAATGATATTCCTTTGGGCTCGAATTGTTCTTGGTATATTTCGTAGTTTTTTACAGCAGCAAAAGCTCTGTTCTTTTCCCACATCCATTGTCCATAATGATTCGACAAATCAATACCAAGTATTTCATAACGCATAGTTGGTCGATCTAATGCTTTCCAAAAAGAATGCCAATGAGCATCTGATTTTTCTGCACTTATAGGCTTTATTATTTTACTGAATCTAGAATTTGGATATTTCGAGTACCAATATAAATTGTCATAATTTACTGTAATTGATTTAATAGTCCCAAATTGTTTGTTCAAATCACCTTTTGTTTCCTCAGCTCTTCTTAAAACAATTTCGTTTCTATAATTATCTTGCCCGTAGGTCTGATTTAATAATTGGCGAAGAATCATGTTCCCATCATGGCTACATCTTACAAAAATAGAGCCATCATCCATTAATAGCTTTTTAATTCCTAAAACTCTGTCATATAATAGGGTTAACCATGTTGAGTCTTTATAATCAACTCGATAGAGATAGTCCGCATTTTCACCAAGATTAAAAGGAGGATCAATATAACATCCCCTAACATTTGATGAAAATGTTCGAGTTAATAGATTGATAGCTTGCAAATTTTCACTTTTTATCAATAATCCATTCGTTTGTTCATCAAGTCCTTCTATATCTGCCAACAATTTGTGTTTGAACTGTAATGAAAAGAATTTGGTGTCAAGTACCAATAGTGGATTTTGCTTCAGAAACTCAATAGTTAACGGTTCGCAATACGCTTCTGTCATCATGTCGCCTTTTATCTCATCAATGGCAAACAGGCGTACCCATTCTTTACGCTGTTCATCGTTAGCACAAATCTCAGGATAGTATTTCTCTGGCACACGGTCAAGCGTAATACAATAGTCACTCTGCACCACAAATTTCTTTTTCAGCCAAAGACGCTTTTGGAAGTTCTCTAACTGCGCTAAGAAGTCGATGATTTTCTGACCAACCCTTTCTATCGCTTTTACCACAGCCAACTGACTCTGCAATTTTGCTGCATCGAGGTCAGCTATGACAAACACTTCATTTTTGATGTAAAAGTCTAACTCACGGCTAAGAAAACCGCCCAAGTCTTTATGAATAAAGTAATCAAAAGAATTTTTGTCCGTATATGCTTTTATATGTTTCTCTAACAACACTACTTTGTCAGTAACATTCTCTTTAACAAGAAGATCCTGCCATGATTTGGGTATCATCACAGATAAAGCCTCAAATGCATTCTTGTTAAAAATTTCCTGCTTTGGAGGTTTCATCATAAGTTCATAAGTGAAACTGATATGGAATTCGTCATCCATTTCTTCAAAAACGGGTAGACCTTCCTCATTACGAAGCACATCAAAACGACGTTCCATACCTTCTGTACTCTTGTTATTGTTTTGCTCTGTAGAAGCATCCACCAGCACGAAAAATATCCTGCGACCATCACGAAGTTTGAAGGTGTAGTTCTTGAAATACTCTGAGGTCTTAATGTAGTACTGGTCGTAGTTGGCCCAATAGAGTTTTACTTCTTCACCATTATAGGGAATGGCATAAGCAGAATTGCCGCCAGTCTTATAGCGACGCTGTGACACAAAATCGCCACCCTCGTAATAACGACTGAAGAACTGCGTGAGGCGAGAGAATACGGTGTTCTGCAAATCATCAATACCTGTACTGCTTTGAGCTATCTGCTGGCGCAGTTGCTGTACCTTGGGGTTCGTATCAGGGTCGATGCCCAGATTCTTACAACCTTCAATGGCTTTGGTCAACTCTTGCTGCAAAGAGTCATCTGTCTTGACATACTCCTTAAGAGTCTGCTCCACCTGTGGCAACAATTGGTTGTCAAGGAAGTCATTGATTTGATTACGCTTGTGGTTCATAATGCGATAGATGCCAAAGTCCAGTTCAGCATGATCCATCATGAATATCTCCTGTAGTTTCTTGCGAAATGCTTCGTAATGTTGATTCATATCTTATGTTGTTTATTTGCTAAGTGTAAAGTGAATAAAGAACAGTTCCTTGTCGCTTATCTGCTGATTCAGATACTGGCGCAGACGGGCTATCATCTCATCGCGCTGCTGCTCGATTTCTTCGTCCAGGTCATCCTGCTCAGCACGTTTTCTCTTCAGTTCGTTTGTAACCTGTTTCAGTTCCTTTTCAAGGGCCAATTTCTCGTTCAGCGAATCTGCCTTAGTGAGTAGTCGCTGTTTCTCTTTCTTCCTGGCTTTTAGCTGTTTGATTTCTCGCTCAATGGTCAGCTCCTTATCGTCAGCCCAAGCCTCTACATGGGCTATCTCGTCCTTCAGCATCTTGTCGTTGCGCTCGCTGATTTGGGTGGTTAGCGCATCCTTACGGACATCATAGAAGCGCGACATCTCTGTTTGTGGCACGTCATGGATGGTGTTTCCTGCTGTTGCCACAATGCCTAATATGCGCTGTGCCAATTCTGATGACAGTTCCTCGCCATGAGCACCTATAGCGGTCAGCACAATATGGTCTTCATCCTGCCCGTCGCTGTGATAGCTGACAAGATGGGCTGCCAAGTAACCTTCTTGACAGTCTGTCTGTTCAATAATTGAGTTCTTATAGGGATGCAGTTTATAATCAAAGTGCAGTTCACGATGAAGCAGTTCCTTGTTCTTTGCTGCTTCGATAATAGCCTTTGCCAATGGATGTGACAGACGATAGTTTTCATAGCGTCCGTCTGTATTGCTTATCTGATAAGTGCCTGTGGCTATATGCTGCTGAGGGAAGGGATTTTTCTTCAGCGTAAAAATGAGGTTATCGGCATCTGTTGCCTCAATGCATTCAGGGGCATACGATACTGTCAAGGCATAGAGCCAACGATGGATGCGGCTGATGTTCTTGTCGTCGTTCTCCCTTCGAATACGCAGCAGATTAACCACATCTTCATCCAGATTCTCTAACAAAGCCTGACGTGTCTCGTTCATCGTCTGCTGTATCTGTGCATCCATTTCGTTCTGCACCAGGTCGAAAGCAGCATTGATTTCCTCTGGTGTGCGACAGGTTTGGTATATCTCCAACAGGCGTTTCTCGAAGTCCACACCAGACTCTATGCTACCCAACACATCGTCGCTGGCCCCAAAAATGCCATCGAACAGATGGAACTTTTCATAGAGTAACTGATATACACGGATGTCGGCAGCATTCTTCACATTGATGAAGTTGCATACCACCACGTCGTTGCGCTGGCCATAACGATGACATCTACCAATGCGCTGCTCTACACGTTGGGGGTTCCATGGTAGGTCGAAGTTTGCGATAAAAGAACAGAACTGGAGGTTGATACCTTCAGAGGCAGCCTCTGTGGCAATCATAATGGATGCCTTATTGCGGAAGTAGTCAACAATGGCCTGACGACGATTGGCTGACTTGGATTCAGATATACGACCAGTCCGTTCATTGACAGCAAGCCAGTTCTTGTAGATATGTTTACTGCGTTCATCGTTGTTGCTGCCATTGAAAAGCACAATCTGACCTTTGTAGCCGTTGGTCTCCAATAGTTCAAAGAGGTATTCCTGAGTGCGACGGCTCTCTGTGAAAATCAGGGCTTTGCGATTGGCACCAAGTTCTTCCATCTTCTTGAAGCCAACTTCCAAAGCTTTCAACAAGCATTCTCCTTTATTGTTGTCTTTGATGCTGTTGGCAAGGTCGAAGATTTCCTGCAGGTCGGCTATTTCATGATAGACGGCTGTCTGTTGTTCTGGTGTCAGACGTATCTTTTCTATATCCTTGAGTTTTTCTTCGTCATCTGCATCATCCTCCCATTCCTCCGTTTCTTCACCAAAACTATCATCAAACAGGTCTTGCAGACTTTCATCCACTTCTGCTTCTTCCGTTTCCTCTTCTCCAACCAGTCGCTTCAAGCGATTGATAATGGCTTGAACGGTATCGCAGACGGCAAAAGATGATGAAGCCATGAGTTTACGGATAAGCAACAGAAGCAGGGTTCGCTGACCAGATGGCAAGCCATAGGCATCATCGCGAAGCAGGTAGGCGCTCATCTTGTCGTAGAGTTCCTGCTCCTTCTCGCTTGGCATATACTCCTGAGCCATTGGGATGCGCGAGGTGTACTTCACATACTCTGTCACCTGTTTGCGCAGGTTGCGATGAATCAGGGTGCTCAAACGGAACTTCAAGTCATGGAAGCTGTGGTTGTCCTCTAACGAATGATAGCCATATTGCGTATTGAAACTCTTCAGGTCGCCAAAATACTTATCGTCGATGACGGACACCAAGCCGTAGAGTTCTTGAATATTATTCTGTAAGGGTGTAGCTGTCAGCAGCAGTTTTTTGTTGTGACGGAAAGCATCGCTGATGCGTCGCGCTGCAGCAGAAGAGTTCTTATAGACATTACGCAACTTGTGAGCTTCGTCAATAACCACCAAGTCCCAGTTGGTCTGCGACAGCTGGTCAGCATACTTGGCTGCGTACTGATAGGAACAGATGAAGAGGTGATGCTTACGTAAAATGATGTCTGGCGAAATCAGGGAATAGCGTTCCAAGATTTCAGACTTGAGGAAAAACTTTTCTTCCATCTCCGTGCTCCACTGACGTCGCAGGGTGGCTGGTACAATGATGAGAATACGGCGTTTTTGCTCTGCCCAGTACTGACTGATAACGATGCCGGCCTCGATGGTCTTACCCAAACCTACCTCGTCGGCCAATACCACACCTTTCGAGAAAGGCGATTTCAAGGCAAACAGGGCAGCCTCCACCTGATGGGGATTCAAATCAACACGAGCCTCTGACAGAACACCAGCTACACGCATATCATCATCACCCGACCGCCTCGATGTGAGCAGCCAGGCGATGTACTTCTGCTGTTCCTCTGTTAGTAGCGGCAAGCGCTGGTTCTGTACATCGTTCATAACTATTTCAAGTCAGTAACGTCTGTCTATGCTTCTATCTTGGGGGTTCCCAATAGGACACAAAAAACGTGGGCATCATCTTGCTCACGTTGTGGTCCTAGGAAAACCAAATAGAGGCACAAGACTTAGCCCACGCGCCTTGACAGCACGTGTGCTTACTTGTCTGCCTCCATTATTTCCTTGTTATTGAAATTTCCTAGGTTTCAACGTGAATAGAACAATAGCAGAACGCTGTTTATCTCATAAGAAAAGATCTCCTGCTCCAATGCTTTCGCACAGATAGCAATTGCAAAGATACGAATTATTTTCCGAGTTTATAACGGTTTACCACAAATTTACACATTATTTAATAGAAAGAACGTCTTTATGGTAATTATGTCATCAAAAAGGAGCACCAATCACACTAATTGTTCTCACATTTTCATTTTTATGCCATTAAGGTTTAACATTTTTGTTTTTTGCATACATAATTAAGTAATAAATGATAATTTTGCAATAAAAAAAATATGGAAGAGAACAACCCACTTCATTTCCCACAAAAAATGCTAGACATGTTTGCCGAGATTGCAAAGCAGCAAGAGGCACAGGTTCGACAATGTAAAACCATGTTGGCTGGCTTTAAAGCTACAGGTGAGACAGATCTTGACTATATGGACTCATACATGGATAGTCTTCATGACTTCATGGAACAAGGTGGTGATGCTGAGTCCTTATATCTGGAATACATAAGTCATATTGCCACTTTCAACCCACTAAAGGCAAAAGAGCTCAAGGAAAATCTCGAGGAATCACTTGGTTACAAGACGGAGATTGCATATGCTGCAGCTTATGTTGCTCGGAAAATATGCCAAGCGGAAAGAGGTGATGAAGGTGATGAATTCTTCAAGTCACAGTGCTGGCGCGTGGGCAGTCATGGACATGACTGGAAGATTATGGTAACTGGTTTTCTATATCATGTAGTGGAAGACCTGGATTACGATGCTCATAGGCTGATACAACTAACCAAAGAGAAACTGACAGAGTGGATGCGCGAACCAAAGAACGATTTCTGGAGATACGACTTCGACGAAGAAGAACTAATGCCGTTTGCAGGTGAGAAATGTATTCCACCTACCGAAAAGGAATGGAACGAACTGATTGACGCACTCAATCTGCTAAATGAGAAAACTGCAAAGGACAAGAACTCCTATCTTTCCCGTTTCAAGGACAAATACTTGCCTATAAAGGTAAAAATCGAAGACCTTGAGCATCAACCTTCTCGCAAAGAGGAACATCACCTGTTCCTACAGATGCTTTGGGATTACGTTGACAAACAAGAGCATGACCAATTAATGAATGGGGGCTGAAGAGATGTTTCAGTATTTTGTCAGACATCTTGGTAACATTTTGTATTATCCAGACCGGATATTCTTCAGTTCATCACGATGTTCTTTGATGAAAGCAAGGAGCATTGCGTTTACCAGTTGCCGGATATTGAGTTTTGCATCCGACTCAAACTTGATGCGTTCAATCTCCCGTTTCACATCTTTGAATAACCAGACGCATTCCCCATGTTCCGAGACGTTTTTGAACTCGTCCAGATAGTGTGTAAAGCGTTGCCATTCGGTGGCATCGGCTAACGGTTCTATGATGGGGTTATTCCTCACCTGTTTAGTGAGATCACTCATACCACCTTTTGGCAGTTCAATGCTAAGCTTTTTCTTTTCCATAGTCGCATTATCTATTAATCATAAACTCACATTATCGCAGAATAGATTTCACGATAAATCGAAAACTCCCATATACTGCATGTTTCAGTGGAAGCGGGACGTTGTAGGTGTTCACTCGCTTCATCTGTGCCCGATAGCCAACAGGCGGGGTAACGATGCCACTTTTGCCAAATTCAGCATCCATTTGCTTCCATAGTTCCAACTCTTCACGTGTTCCCATTCGGGCATCAACCTTGTTTGGCACAAAGAAGATTTGGTCATTCATCTGTGGATTGAGTTGTTGAAGTCGATTAATGACCTGAATAAAAGTTCGGGTTGAGAATAACGACTTCGATTCGTACTCAAATGGACAGATGATGTAGTCGGCATAGATGAACATCGGTGCCAAGCCATCGTCTTTGATGGTGCCCGGAGCATCGAAAAGCACAAAGCCGTCTTGTGACTGAGCATTTTCCATCAACAATTGCATCGTCTTGGGGTCGCTGACCTCAAAAGATTGGATGCTGTATGGTTCTTCTTCTCCAAAGGTCTGCTTGTCCTGCTCACGTTGCAGGGTGGCGGACTGTTGGAGATCGGTGTCAATGATGCAGACATCTTTCTTCCAATACGCCAGATAGTCTGCCAAAAGGATGCAGAGCGTGGACTTGCCCACTCCGCCCTTCTGATTGGCGAAAACAATGATTTTGTTCTTCTTCGATTTCATGATTCTATTATTTTGTTAGTTATCACAAATGCTACTTTACTATTTATAACGAGCACGCTTCTGGTTCTCGGCCTTAACCACACTATCACATTTATGCTTGATGACACTTTCATATTCGTTTATAGTCGTATGGATATACTCCATGTCGGATGGCACTTTTGTCTCAAACAAACTATCGACCCAATTCATTGTCAGCGGAGCAACATTCGCAGCCCTGATATAGCGATACTTCAAATCTGCTTCTTGAAGGCGATTAATCTCATCTTTTTTTCTCATATCGACATAAATGAGCATCGCCATCATAGCTCCGTATATAAGGAATACGAAGAAAAACCACACGTGGCGTTTAACGAACAACCAGCGGAATAAGTGCTTAGCCCATTGGTTAGAAGCCCAATAGCGAGTTTTTGCCTGGAGTTCGCCAAACTCAGCCTTTAGATTCGCATATTTGGCTTGCATGTCGCCATACATACGAACCAAATATTTAGCCCGTTCATCAGCATCCTTTCTGGGAATCACCTCCTCAAATTTTACTGGTTTTAGAGTTGGACTCAGGATATTGTTTAGTTTGGTCAGCTCACCTGAAAGTGTATCAAGTGAGGTTTTCATTGAAGCAACATCCTTCTGTTGCTTGTTATTCTGCTCGATAAGCTCTGCGAGCATCACTTCAGTAGAATTTAATTTATCCATATAAAAAATGTTTATTGTTAATACTATCGGTGCATACCGCGCTGCTTCTTGCGGCGTACACCATATTCATCAATATATTCATCATCGGCAAGGTCATCAGAATTACTATTGCCACCACCTCCTCCAGGAGAAACACTAGGCTCAGTAGGAGTTGCCATCATAGCGTTGGCTATGCCAGAAGCAATAGTACCAGCAGCATTTGTTACGCCTGAAGCTACGTCTGTTAGTAGATCACTGGCAACAGAAGCACCTGAATGGAAACTGTCAAAAGGCTCCGGATCATAGGGATGTCCATCGTTTTCAAACGAAGTCTGCCCGCTCAGAGTATTTTTTCGCTGCGACTGGATCTCGTAATCATAAGAATCTCCATGACCGAAACTGCCGTTAACAGTTTCCCTTCTCTGGTGCATCTCATTCTGGCGTAAGACTGTACTAATCTTGGAATAGCTGTACTTACGATCAACCTTGGAACCATTGAAACGGAGTCCTTCCTTTTCAAAGACAACACCTTGAATGGCTGTTGTCGTTCCCCGGCAGGTGAAAGAGACTGTAATACCCTGTTTCGCAAGGGACGTGCGCAATTCATCCCAATTCCTACATCTTGGAACAATTGCTTCCAGAGCATCATAGATACGATACTTCACGGCATCAGCTCCACGAAGTCTGTCACGATGCACATGATCTTTGCCGTTTGCCAGATGAAGGTGATACTTCTCGGTCAAACTCCTACAGATTTTTGCGCTCCGTACTCTATCATTTCTATCTGATATCATCTTGCCATTGTTGCCAATGCGGTTGAAAATGATGTGGCAGTGAGGATGTTCACGATCATAATGACGAGCTATTATAAACTGAGTATTCAAGATATTCATCCTCTGCAAATAATCCTGCGCCACCTTAACCATAAAGTCATCACTCATTTTGTCAACGTCTTCAACAGAGAAGTCGAGAGAAATATGCCCAACCATCACCTTAACATCTGGCCGCAGTTGACACTGAAGACGGAAAGAGTTAATGATGGACTGTTTGTCATTCGCCAAGACACCCCTCGAATCCAACAATTTTGCCTCCTTCTTATCCTGCATGACATAACGGACAGCACCGCCAAAACTATGCCCCTTAGTTATCTTTGCCATCATAGAGAATCTTCTTGATAAGGTTATTTACTTGCAGTGCATTCTCATGATAGAGTGCTGCGTCTTTGCTATAGCCAAAAGTGTTGGCTTGGTGGGCCAATTGATTCTGGTTGTTGCCAATACCTGCCAACTGACGATAAAGCTCCATTTGCTCTGGACTGATGCGTTCGACAACATAGCCCTGCAACAGTTTCTGCCGCTGATATTCAGTCAGCGACAAGCCTGCCTGCTTTGCCTGGTTCTTCACCATCACATAATTCTTTGTGCCTAACCGGACTGGAGGCAACTTATATTTCTTCTTGTCTATCGTAGCCACCCTGGGGCGACCACCTTTATTCTTTTCTGCCATAGTTTCAATCAATAATTAAGTTAGACCAATGGGATGAAAACGCGTCCCATTGGGGAAATAGTGGGGTTTTGAGCAACTCAAAACATAAACTTGCTCCCTACAAAACATCACGATACCTTACAGAGAGACCAGACTGGCCTTTGTTTGGGTTTGAATATTGTCTCTCAGCAAATCAGCAATGTCGATTTTCATCTGGCGCTGCTCAGGTGTAGCAACTTTTTCCAGATAATCACTGACCTGAATTTGCCATCCAAGATGATTTAACTCATCTGCTCTTTGCCTCCATTTGTTGAATGCCAAAGAATCCGGATCTGTATCAGGATAGAAAATGACAAGCCGATTTTTAACAACCTCCATCCTTTCAGTCTGCACATTACCCATTGAGCCTGTTGCCAACCAAAGTAGAGATGGAAGGAATAAGGAGCAGATGATAGCCGTCTTTTCACTCTCAACAATGCCGATAGTTTTGCCAGCGTATTGAGGGAGTCGGATAAGATGCTCTCCAAATAGAGTCTGCTTTATTGTGTACTCTTTGGGGAGAAGTCCTATCGTTGACAATTCCCTGGGAATACTTATCGGATTGAAGAAACGGTTACGATGCCCATCAGCACCATAAGCCATAACTTTGCCATAGCGGACGATGTTATCCTTGTCAACATACCAATAGATCGTATGATGTTCGCGATTCATTCCCAAATAGTAGAGCCTTGCAACATCAACCACATGGTCAACTCTATCCGCAAGATTTCTTAGATAAAAACCAAAATCTGATGACAGAGAATAATCGAGGCTGTTGGTGAGATAGACACTATCAATAGAAACCAACGGTGGTATCGGACAACTCTCGATTTGGTGAGTTGCCACTGGTTGAAGAAGGGCCACCTCTGAATCCTTCACATAATACTTATTGGTATCAATGCCATGTTGCTGACACATATATATAAAGGAGGCAATTCCAATACGGTTGCTTGTACTAAGTGCATTTCTGAACTTTCGCTCGCACTCAGCAGCATTGTATTTCTGACTGAGACTGCTGATGGTCTTAAAAATGTCGAGCCCATCCCTCCCAAGATTGGAGAGAGCAAAAGCCCCCTTAGTCCAGTCGTCAAACGACTCAAACATATTGATACCCCGTCTGACCACCTCATTGGCCAATGCGTTATAATCGTAGTTATCCATTTGCTATTCCCTTTCGTTTTTCATATCTTGCAATGAATTTTGACACACCAGACTTGTCCTTATAGCCTATAATCTTGGCAATTTCATCAAGTGTGCGTCCTTCCGACTTCAATTGCATAACCAGTTCATATTTGTCATCCACATCTCCAGATTCCGGAACCAAATTCTCATAAGGGACACGTTCACCTGTCTCATGGAAAGTAAGGTTCTCTGAGAATTTGAGCTTTATGGATTCTGTCTTATAGTCTGCAGACAAATAGTTTCCTTTCACGCAGCACAGATGCTTGACAGTCTTATCTGCCACATCACTTCTGAGTTCCAAAACCAGTCGCATCTTTGCCTCGAATGCCTGGCTACCAAGAAGATTATGCTTACTCGGCATGAAGTTCTCAGTACGTTTACCACAATGATGTAGGAAAATAATGAGACACTGATATTTGTTGGCCAACTGGGAATACTGATTAAGAAACATTCGTACCTGATTACTCTCATTCATATTTCCAGTATAGAGGTCTGAGAAACAGTCTATAATAACAAGATCTGCTGGATGAACCGCCAATCGCTTATCCAATTCCGCAATAACATTCTCACTCTCGAACAAGAATCGCAAGTGTCTTAATTCTGTTGGGTCAATATTTAGGTCTATATTCTGCCTACAAAGAAGATAAGCTGTTGCCGTCTCATCATCTTCCGTAGATACATAATAGACAACCCGACGACTCACATTAAGTCTCATTCCAAGGAATGTTGGCAATGCTGCAGCTACAGAAATGCCCATTTGACGAAGCAGAGCAGACTTTCCCGTATCAGAACTGCCTGCTAGACAACCTAATCCAACCTTGGGGAAGATAGGCTCCACAAGTGTTGGGATTTCGTGAATCTGTTTCTTCAGCAGCATCTCACCAGTGATTTCACCAGACAACTCAGCGGCAGAAACAAACTTTGACTGCATCTGTTGCTGTTCTTCAGTAATACCTTGTACATAATTCTCCATGATAGCATTACTTTCGGTTGTACTTGGCCAGTTTCCCAGACTTCATCAGCAGGTTTACCTCAGCTTTAGAATAGAGATTCTTGCGTCCCACCTTTTGGCTTTTCAACAAGCCTGACTTCTCAATTCGCCACAAAGTAGGATATGCGATATGCAACAAGCCGCATATCTCATCACGATCATAGTAACCTTCATCATCAGGTTTACTCACACTCTCCTCGATCTTTCTTTCATCGAGGCATCTGTTTACAGCGGCATAAACGACTTCTGCCAACTGTTCTTTTTCAATTACAATAATGTTATTCATAATCCAATAATTTATTTGTCCAAAACTAAGGGACAAAGGAAGGTCCCCGAACTGAGTCTTTCTCAATTCGACGGCAAAATTATTGGATTTTTATGGGGTAGGAAATGAAACTAAGGCCAATTAATTGGGATGCACGAATTAATTGAATTGATTGAATTAATTAACCTCTATAGAGGTTTCTTGAACTATATTTCCTGAAGGCATATTTATTTCTCGAAATATCTCGATGAAATCTGAAATTTTCTTTCTACCAGAGGCACATTCGGGAGGTACTATGCCTTTTTTGTTATACGCCTCAAGTTTTTTATAATTTTCGTTCATAACCTTATAGCCTACTATTGTTTTACACTTTTTTTGTAACATACCCCAGAACATTCTCACCCCACCGTTGTCAATACACATTATAATATTAAGATGTTCCAAAGCGACTGCTAATGCTGCCAGTTCTTCGCCTGTGGAGCACTTAATAAGTTGATCTACAATCTTCTGAGTATAGGTTTCTGCTTTACCTTGATTTCCTGTGCTATATTCAATGAAGGCTTCCAAAGTTTCTTCTTTCAGGTCACCAAACTTTGGCTTTCTTCCAGGCTTGCCTTTCTTATTCTGAACATTCTCGGCTTGCTTTATTTCATCAGAATCCTTTTGTTGAGACGTTTTAGATTCTTTCTTTTCCCCAATCTCCTTTTTAATAAGACCTAAGAGTTTTTCCATCTCATCATCTTTTAAGAATAATGGTTTCTTGCTCTGTACAGAACGCCAATAATCCTCATCCTTTAATCCTGATATAAGGCTATTTCTGACAATTCGACAAAGAAGTTTGTTGAGACTCTCTTCATAATTACCTTTATCAGGATAGGATATCACTTTGTTAATGATACATGTATGAAGGTCGCCCAATATAAGCCAAGCTACAATTGCCTTTTTTAACTTATTGCGTTGGGCAAGTGACTTGATTCCGAAAAATATATCGTTACCTATAACCGATGCAAGCATTCCTAATAACTTGTTGAAGCCATATTTTCCAAAATAGGTTTTAAAGAGATCATCGCAATCGCCCAATTCAATATCTTTTGGTAGGCCCGGAATCTGATTCATGGCAAATACGTAAACATGCATATAAGTAGTAAGGGTTGCTTTCCTGCTCTTTATAGCATGAACATATTCATTGTAAAAATCAATATGGTTTTTCTTCCATTCCGCAAGTTCTTTTTTATATTCTTCTATATTCATTGTGATATCCTGTTAATTTGTTTTCTTTTCTATTTCCACTTTTCCAATCGTATTTCTATTTCTCGCTTCGGGAGTCGAGTGTTAATCTTGAATAGAGCTTCCAACTTCTGTGAGGCTTCGTATGGTGGAATCAGATTGTGTTCTACAAGTTGGTCAAATACGTATAGTATTCCAGAAACAATAATGCCTCGTTCTTCTGCCCTATTACGTAACTGTCTGTCACCTGTCAAAATCCTGCAGTTATCAAGTGTTTGGGCATAATAGATGACAGTAGAATCGGTTAAAGTCAGATTTCCACCACACTCGATATTGAACTGATATAGATTGGGAATACTTGTTGCAGGATAGTCCTTCACAAAAAGAATTCCCTTACTAATCAGTTGTTGTATCACCTTCTGTTGATCGGGATGGGTGATTTCATTGATTACGAAGTCAACAGTATGCACCCGTATAGGCAACTGAAAGAAATCATCTAACAGGCCGATATCGTACAAATCCAAGAAGATATTTGTATCGTTGATTACAATCTCCATTATATTATACCAGCTCTAACTGTTCGCGGACTACGTAGATTGACTCATTCAGCAACTCTGATGCCTTGGAAAAGCTTATCAGTTCAGATGCCAAGGCACGATAAACCAGGCTACTAAAACGATTAGACTTTTCTTCGTGGAAGGTGCTCTTCTCAACCTGTTCCCTGAATGCTTGATTCTTGTTCTTTGTAATACAAAAATATTTATAGCGCGACTCGCTAATTATGCCCAGCTGCTTTGCTTTGAACATCTGAGCTTCTACTGATATACCATAATTAGATTGAATAGCCCGAAGTTCGTTCAAAGAAATGTCGTGGCGAGATACGCCCAACAATTTCTTAAATACATCCTGAGATATCAGCATTTCGTTGGCAAATAGATTGCAGAAGCGCTCAACATCCTTCTGGGGGAGAGCGTCATCAAAGTCAAGCAACAAATGTCCCAGTTCATGCATAGCGGTAAATCGCTTACGTTCGACTGGGAAGTTCTTGTTCAGTACAATGATTGGCTTATGTTCACCAATAATACCACTCAATCCGTCAAAGGTATCTGGTGCATCCATCTCAATAACCTTCACGCAGTGGTCCTCCAACATCTCTATAATATAAGGTATACCGTCTTGTCCCAACTGCCATGCAGCCTTTAGCTGTTCTGCAATGCGACATACATCAGAAGGAGCAATAACAGCGTTTTGCAGAATCGGATTGATGAAATCGGAACTGATGCCCAAGATCTCTTCCACCTCAATATACCTCTCAATCTTGTCACGAATCTTTTCCTTGATGGCCTTTTCTTCTTTCACGCTCATCTTGGACTTCTTGCGAAACTCAATCTTATCAAGCGAAACTGTAAAGGGGCGCAAAAGGTAATCGGGCCTAACATTCAAAGCATTGGCAAGGGCAATGAGGTTGGTTGAGTTTGGCAACATCTTACCAGACTCATACTTGGATATCGTTTGCTTCGACACTAAGTTGTTCATCTTAGCACAAAGATCATCCATAGACATGCCATTGATAACCCTGGCATTCTTCAGTCTTGCTCCAAATACATTTTTCAATTCCATAGTTCCATCTGGTTTTTGGCGACAAAATTACAAATAATTCTCTAAATTGTCAACCAAAATCAGAAAAAACTAATTTGAACTGATGATTTTTAACACAAAGCAAAGCTTTCTATATAAAACTTCCCCCAACTCTGCAATTTTTCGAGTTGGGGGAAGAGTTTTACATAAAATCATTTATTGAAAGGTGCTTATCTCATTCTTGGGAATCATTTTTCTCTTTGACCAGAGCTAGTGGTTTTACTTTTTGTTGCTTTTCCCATTTTGTGGCAGCTATAACATCTGCCACTTGTTGAGCAGAAATAGTGTCGCATTGATAAGGCAAGCTCATCTCGTTGCCCACTTCATCATCACAACAATATTTATTAGGGATTGGTGAGATACTGACATAGTCTGACTCTTTGGCCATCTTGAGTAACCGACTGGTTTCATCACAAACGACACCTACCCCAGCACGCCAGAAGGTTTCGAGCATATTGACAACGTCATTAGAGAAGCCATAGACACAAAAGCTTAAATCCAAATACCAATGTCCATCAGGAACAGGAAGATCCTCATCATCCCAACCTTCTCCTTTTTTCCTGGGGACGAGATGCACTCTTGCATAGATAACATCCATGTTGTGATAGTGGGTATTCTCCTTGTCCCATTTGAGAAAGTCTTGCTCGCTATCAAGATTAAGCCCTTCCGTCTCTCTTCCTTTGCTACTATGATTTCTAAAGACCTCCTCGTCACTTTGCTTATCAAAAGAATACTTGGATGTTGGCGTAATTTCGTCTTTGACACGGTATGCTTCATAAGCCATACGCCAGAATCGCATATAGGTCCGTAAGGTCATCTCCTTGCAAGACCATAGGGGAAGAGACTTAAAACCAGATACCACTTCTATCACATGTTCAGGATTGGCAAAGGTGCGATATGTAGGGCAAATCCGGTTCAAATCAGCCCTTTTAATTCGTCCGTTACGTTTCGAATAGGGCAAATGCTCCTCAACATACGCATTGTATTCGTCAGGATGTTCACATATCTGGTCCACTAAAGCTGTCACATAAGTCTCAATCTTCTTTAATGGCTTTGAGACATTTCCATAGACGGAATCTGGCTCCCGTTCCGCTCCTACATGATGAGCACTTCGTAAATCAATGAATCTCCAATGGCGATTAGTAAGTACCAAGTAATGGAAATCTTTATAATGGGCAGAGAAAATCTGATACCAGTAGTTACCATTTTTGTCTGCATCATCGTCACGAAACCGTTTCTGAGGTGCCTTTAGTTCTATCCATAGCCTGCGACATTCATCGTCACCCATAACTTCCAAGCGCTGCATAGTTTTCTCAATTCTGAGCATCACTTCAAGTGAAGCATCGTCAATCACGACACCATTTAAATCACATACGTCGTCAAGACAGATAAGATCTTGAAGGTCATTGTATTTCAATACCGGCAAATTCTTCATACATCAGATAATATTCTATACTCATTAGAGAAATCCAACTCCATCATGCAATTGATAAGAGAAATACAAAACTGTACAAGAAGTCCATAATCGCCCCATCTTTCACCCGTTTTGGGGTCTGGGTCCGGTTCATAGGGAAGAAGTTCCTCTTTATGGTTTTTCAAGTACATCAACCCTTCAAATACTCCATGTAGGTAGTCTACCGATGCATTTTCAAATCCATGTTCTTTGGGTCTCCATAGATAATCGTATAACGTCAATTCTCCTATTGGAACATGATCCGCCATCTCTGTCATGTTGTGAGTGATATTTCCATGCCACATATCATCGGTCTCATAATCGAATTCTTTGATGTGGCTAATATCCGCATCTGGGAAATACTTCGTTACCTCTGCCAACGATTCTAACTCACGGGTACGCCCCTTTTCTCTAACATACACACCTGTTCCATGTTTAAGGATTGGTGTTTTTGATTTAATGTGCAAATCTAAACTCATAGCAATATTATTTTATGAATGATCAATAATTCTTCATCCAAGTAGTATGCAAAAAATGGAAATGTTAATTCTTAAACTCATAAATTATTTCTTCCAGCTATTAACATTTGGTGATTTTACATACATAACTATGAAGTTAAACAAAACAAAGAAGAAAAATGAAAAAGAAACAAAGAAGTCCTATTCATGCTTACAAGCGCTTATTGGCTAATGACCACGACTGGGATTATGCTTACCTCATTGCATTGGAGAAAAAGAAACTCCAGCGAATGCGAGAATGTATCAAGGAAGAGCATCATCTAGCGAACAATGAATTTGTGGTACGGGACATTGGTATCTGTATACGTCTCATTGACATCTTCATGGAAAATGATGCGGTATATAGCACATGGCTAGACCGTTCTTATTCGGGTACCCGATTGAGATTCCGCAAACTGGAAGATGGCAATTACGAGTTAGTGGATGATGATAGAAAGCCATTGGCTGACCTCCCCGTTTATGTAAACGTCAGAAATGAAAGGCGCTACTTTCGTAGCACTCCAATAAAAGATGCATTATCAGAAAACAGACGAGATTGGCCTATTCACCTTAAAATCAGCCTTCGAAAACAAAAGGCACTGCATTTATACCATCTTATTAGAGAGTACAAACTTTTTGACTGGTGGGACTAGACTAAAATATAGATAACAAAAGAAACTTGCTTATGAAACCTGACTTTACAAATTTTAAAGGATTGTCGAAAGACCCCATCCTTGAGACAAATTTTGAAAATGAGCTTCTGATGAGCCAATTGATAAGTGAAATTCGCAAGAATCCTGATCACATATCTTTGACCATGACAGGAACAGGGCTAATGGAATTAATCAAGGCAGTCCAGCAAGTCATTTATGAAGAGATTAATGAAGAAAAAGCGAACCAGCAAGATTCTGACATCGAATTGATAACCAAGCAAGATGTAATTGATAAACTTCATGTTAGTTCAACTACTCTTTGGATATGGGAGAAGAGAAAATATCTGGTACCTGTAAAGATTGGCCGAAGGATATTCTATAAAAGACGGGATGTAAACAACTTAATGGGCGGGAAATAAGACAAAGGCTATCAACATTTGCCAACATAATGCTGTGTCCCATCTTTTTTAAAGATAAACTGTTATCCATAACACGAAATGCCCCTATTCATCAAAAAATCATAAAATAATTGCAGAAATTGGAGTTTTCTTTTGGAATTTTGAAAGAAAACTCTTATTTTTGCAGAAATTTCACAAAAAAGCGAGTTATCTTTATGATTATCCAATTTTCTGTTGAGAATTTCCGCTCTATTATGGAGCCAGCCACCCTGTCGTTGGTAGCATCACCACTTAAAGATGCTCGCGTTGCGGCAGAGGATGTGATGTTCGACATTGACGGAATGGATGTCAGCCTCTTAAAGAGTGCTGTCATTTTAGGTGCTAATGCTTCAGGCAAGAGCAATGTGATAAAGGCCCTCGATTTCTTCAAGAGCTATATTATTGATTCCTTTAAGAATCTGCAAGTTGGGGAGGAGATTGGCGTTGAAGCGTTTAAACTGAATACAGATAGTGCCAAGGCACCCAGCTCTTTCGAGATGATATTCATTCTGGATGGGTACCAATATCGTTATGGCATGGATGTCAGCAGGGAGTCTGTGCATGGCGAATGGCTGTATAGGAAAGCCTGTCGTAAGAGAGCTAAGGAGGTGGAACTGTTTTACCGTGAAGGAGAGGAAATGAAAGTCCATACATCTTTCTCAATCGCTACTGACTTAGTGAACAGGAAGATGATTCGCAACAATGCCCTCCTACTTTCTGCCGCAGCTCAGTTTAACGACCCTACTGCGGTTCAGATTATCAACTGGCTTGTGGAAACAACCATCCTTACATGCTCTGACGAAGAAAGGATGTGGAATATGGCCGTAAACCATCTTGACGATGTAGAGATGCGGTCAAGAATCGTGGAATTTTCCAAGTTTGCCGACTTGGGTATTGAGGATATAGAGAAAAGTGACAATCATATCCTTAGCCGACATCTGCAGTATGACACAAATGGAGTGGCAAAAGGTGAAACCAGCTTCCCTTTCCTGAGCATGGAATCGGAAGGAACCATCAAGTACTTCTCTATGGCTTACCCTATCATCAAGGCTCTTGACAACGGATCGAGACTTGTCATTGATGAGTTCGACTCCAAACTGCATCCGGTTCTGACAAATCGGATTATCTCTCTGTTTAATTCTCGCGAAACCAATCCACGAAACGCTCAGTTGATACTAACGGCACACGACACCAACATCCTCAGTTCTGGTTTATTCCGTCGTGATCAAATCTGGTTCACCCAGAAAAATCGATTTGGAGCCACCTCACTCTATTCCTTGTCAGACTATAAAGTCAGAAGTGATGCTCCTTTCGAAAAGGATTATCTCAGTGGAAAATATGGAGCCACACCCATTATCGGTAATCTGGAATCAGTATTAAGGAGGGCAGAGTGATGGCACGCAGACAAAACCCCAAGATTGAGCGTACACTCAAAAGGACAAGCAGCCTAAGGCTGGTTAAACAAACCTTCCTTATCGTCTGTGAAGGAGAGGTAACTGAACCAGAATACTTCAATTCCTTCCGACTGACATCTGCAAACGTGAAAGCTATTGGAAAGGGTATGAATACCATTTCGCTGGTTAAAGAGGCAATAGCCATTAGGGATATCGAGAAGAGAAGAAGTCGAAACTACGATCAATGTTGGGTCGTATTTGACAAGGATGATTTTTCTGACGGCGACTTCAATGCCGCTATACAGATGGCACAGACTAATGGTTTTCATGTGGCATATAGCAACCAAGCATTTGAATATTGGTTCCTGTTACATTTCAACCTATATCAAGGATCCATACACAGAAGTCGCTACGGTGAGATGCTTTCCCATCTGCTTGGCTTCAGATACGGTAAGACAAAAGGGGACTCCATGAAAGTCTTCAATGTCATTTACCCGAAAACTCGTATTGCAATAGACAATGCCCAAAAGATACTGGAATCATTCGATGGCAGTAATCCAGCAAAAGAAGAGTCGTCAACCACCGTACATCAATTGGTTGAACAACTCCTACAGTTCATAGAGTAAAGATGAACCTACAGTTTTCTACATAGCCATCATTCCTGGTATCAACCATCGATTAAGTTTCACCCAGAATCGTACAATACTTATTCGGGATTGTTCTGGGACGCTTGGTTCATGAACAACAAATCCGCGTTCTTCAATATATTGGCTGCGAAGTTCTTTAACGGCATCACTGGTTTTTAGTGTATCAATGCATTGTATGTAGTAATCGAATAGTATGGGATAAAGATTCGAGAAATCATCATAAATATGTCTTGCCAAAATCTCATGCTTGTCATCAAGCCGCAATGACTCTCCATTTAACAAGCACTCCCTAAAGCGTTTTACATTGCTCCTCATATGGTGAAGGGTTACACGATATGAGATGTAAGACATACCAAGTGCTTCGGCCATCTGCTTATCCGGAACTGCTTGCTGTTCATTGAGAATGGTGAGGAGTGATCGGAGAAATATAAAACGTCCTCTCGGATAAAACACCTGCAACGCATAGGCTATCAGTTGGGAGACAATATGAATCTTGATCTCTCCATCTGCCGACGAACTTTCTGTTAGCAAAGAGATCTTCTCACAATCTTTATCAACAAGGGGAATATGGGACTCAGCCTCAGACCTATTGTTAAGGTAGTTACGGAACGTGTTCAACAACCAACTTTCAAATGCCTCTTTTTTCTTGATGCGTTGAAGTGCCTGATATGGCGTGTGGCCACTCTCACGAATGTAGATAAAGAAGTCATCTAACAAGTCATCAAAATCGTCATACAGATTATGGCTATAGTCTTGATATCTTTCGAATAGCAGGTGCTTCAGGCGTTCGTGGAGCAAATAATACATAGCCTCGTCGTCACCTTTCAATATAATATCTACAAATTGGGGTATAGGAATGTCGGCATAGTTGACAATTTCCATTGAAACAGTTTTCTTCATGCAGTTGACTAAAATTCGCAAGTCATCGATTTTATTTCAATATTTCGTTATAATATTACGTTTTTGGCTATTAAAATCATCTAAATGCAGAATAATTCCAGTCCGAGACGTTCTTCTATTAATGAAATCGTCTTCAACGTGAAGTTCATCTTTCCGGAAAGAATACTGCTCACATACCGAGGAGTGACTTCTAATTTCTCTGCGACGTCATTACGTGAGAGATGATGATTCTGCATATAGTCCATGATAGTGCAAGCTATACGCTGGGACTGTTTTAGCCATGATGCGTTTTCTTGTCTCCATTTGGCATCGTCAACGAACGTGGAACGATCCCCTGATTGATGTTCCTCCAAAAACTTTATTGCCTTTGACTTCATATTTGTTCTATTCTAATTGTTCTTTTATATGGTTGACAGTTGAAAACACCTTAGAGATTTCTACTTGTCAACACGTTTTCTCGCTTCCATTGCTGCCTTAATCTTGTCGCCTACTCTTTGGGCCTGCTCCGATATACCTATGCGGATGTAGCCCTCAAAGTTCTTCTGCGACTCATGGCCTGTTATGCTACGCAGTTCCAGGTCTGACAGCACACCTAATTTATATAGGTTGGTGGTTCCGCTCCTTCGTGCCGTATGTGAACAGATCAGCTCATATTTGGCTCGCACGACTTCACCATGCTTATTCCGTTCCCAAAGAGGGGATCCATTTCGAATCTTGGCCCACTTATCCAGTTTGTGAAACCATTTGCGTTCGTTTTCGGAAAACTTGATACCATCCTTTTTCTTCTTCAAAAGCTTTTCGTAAGTTTGTTCAGATCGCTTTTCCACGCCTGTCAACACCGTTACGTACTTCTCACAAAAAGAAGGTACCGTTTTTGACAACTCATAACCAACAACCTTAATCTTCAAATTCATTTTCTGAGCAGTAATATCCGGAAAATTATAGTTATACTTCTCACAAAGTTCATAGACACGATCATCGAAAATAGGCACTTCGACCTTTTTCCCGGTTTTCTTCTGGGTCAATGTGATCAGCCCACTTTTATTATAGGTGATGAAGTTCTCTTCGCGTAACTTACAATAGTCACTATAACGCTGGCAACTGAAGTAACCAAGAAGAAAGATGTCACGTACTATCTCATTCTCGCCAGTCAGTTCCATGTCGTACATGGCATCAATCTCCTCGTCAGTCAGGTATATCTCTGCTCGCTTGTCTATCTCTTTTATCGTCCTGTCTTTCCAAACTCGTAGGGAAACAGCATTCTTGTTGTACCCTTCCATAGCTGCGAGGTTACAGAGTTTGCGAAAACAAGAAACCTTTTTGTTGATGGTATTCGGCATATAGCCTTGTTTCTGAAGATAAAGCGTGAATCTGTCAGCAAAAGGCTTGTCAATATCTTCAAAAGAGATATCCTTTTTACAATACTCCTTTAGGTTCTCACCGAAAGCTTTCCACACGACAACTGTACCAGAGGAGTAGTCTGAGTTATCGCCATGACGGATGGAACCATCAGAAATACCTGCAATGAAATAATCAAAGAAACCCAATACTGTTTCCCTCGATTTGGCAGTAACAACCTTGGCTGTTTGCTGGATTTCCTCTACTGTCCCATGGACAACCCGTGACAGGGCTTGTTCCAACACAGGCTTATCCTCCTTAGATTGCACTTTGTTTTCAGCATAAAGTACATCAATGGTTTTCATAACCTCTACTTGAAGATCATGAACGCGTACACCTTCGTCAGTTCTCTCGTATCGTTGCATAGCCGATAGACTCTTCTGGGCCTTCGTCCATTCCTTTACGTCAACCATGATACCAGTACTCACACAAAACAGGATTCCCTTGCGTCGAGTTCTGACATACAGGGGAGCTTTGCCATCATTTTTATTAGTTCTCAAAAAGAATTGCGACATAATATTGTGATTTTGATGGTGCAAAGATACATATTTTCCATGAAAGTTGTAGCCAATTTGTAGCCATTTTTTGAAAGTTAGCGAAATTTTAACTTTTGAGAACTTTTTGTCTCAATTCAGTAACTATCTGTATTTTAGTTTCTTACAATTTCCAAAGGTTTCTAACGATTTCATCTTCTTGAATCCAAGCCCATCCTGAAGCGCTTAAGTCCCAATCCCAAGGTTGGGACTTTTTTTATGAATAAGTTTTGTTGATTCGAATATTTGTTATATCTTTGCAGGCAGTTATTTAGGAAACTATAAATATGCCTAGAAAGAATAGTGGAATGTGGTATGAGGTTCACCCTACGCCAGTGAAAGGCGCAGATGGGAAGAACTTGGTTTATGTTCGCCCCAAAAGCGGACTGAAGATCGATATGAAGGAGTTGGAGGATTACTGTGAGGGAATGAACTATTCGCGATATGGTGAGCTTCGTCGTGCCTTCGATGCGTTTATAAGAGCGGCGGGAAGATTCCTGGCCGAAGGGTATCGTATTGATACACCCATCGGGTCGTTTGCACCAAGATTGGTTCTTACCAAGCAAATAACCGATGCCAGAGAGGTTAAGGATCGCGATGTACGCTTGGAGGGTGTTGAATATAATCCGGGTAAACTTTGGGATAAGGAAATCAAGAAGTGGTTGAGTGGATTCCGTCGTTATCATAATCCTGATACACAGGAACTTATGGCTGATAAGGAACAATTGGAGCAGATCATGCGAGGCGTTGTCCAGCGCACTGGCTATATTACTGCAGGTATGTTCTCGCGTGTTTCGGGTCTTACGCTCTATTCCGCCCGCAAACAACTCAACTTATGGACTCTTGGAAAAAATCCCAAACTGCTGAAGACACAGATGGGTAGAGAGCATATCTATACAGAGGTTTAGGATGCTTGAATATGCTTTGATTTGCCTATACTCGAATAATCGTTTGCGTATAGGCGCACAGCCGTTTGGGTATAGCCGAATGATCGTTTGCGTATAGGCAAACGATAAATGAGTAGGCTACTTGTACCTGTTAAGCTTACTATTTGTACCTGTTTTCCTTAGGTTTTGTACCCCGAAACCTAACTACTTATTTTTTCTTCTTCCTGGGATTTGGCTCAGGAAGATGTTTGCAGGTTTCTTTGACCAGGGCGGAAAGGTAGCCGTGATCATCTACATCGGCGATGTAGAAGTAAGGCTTGGCGCCTGGGTAGGGTGGGCGCAGGTCGATAACCTTCAGCATCTCACGTACGGCATCGGTGGGTTTCAGATAAAAATGGTCGTCGCAAATCAAACCGAATATCTTGCCATTGCAATAGATGCCGTAGTCGCCAAACATCTTCTTGGCTACAATCTCGCCTGCCCCACTACACTGGTCGGCGATATACTGTACAAAATCTGCATTACTTGCCATTGTTTATTCCGCTTTTTTTTGCGCAAAGATAATAAATTCATTCAATAATGCCTCTTTTTGTACACATAATTATTCTATAAATCCATTTTTTTTGTATATTTGCAGCCTAAGAGAGAGAATATATAATGATACGTAGCATTAAACACATAGCTTTCGCTTGTGCCGCAATGTTGCTGGTGTCGCTGCCAATAAGAGCCGAGAAATTTGTATTTACTACTATCTGGACGGCTCAGGCGCAGTTTGCCGGCTATTACGTGGCCAAGGAGAAAGGGTTTTATGAGGAACTGGGGCTCGATGTGGTTATACAACACCCGTCGCTCACCAGCTCTGCTTCTAACCGACTCAAAACCAACCAATGCAATGCGGCTATGTTCTCGATGATGTCGGCCATGGACTTCATTGCCCAAGGCACACCTCTGGTCAACATCTTCCAGGACTCTATGAACAGCAGCAACATCCTGGTATCGCGCTGGGGCACCCATCCGCTCACGATGAAAGGCAAGAAGGTTGGCATATTCAATGCCGACCCCAACTATCTGACCTATATCATGAGCAAGCACGAGGGCATGGACTACAAGTGGGTGCGCTTTACGAGCGACATCAACGTATTCCTCTCAGGGGCTGTTGATGCCACCATGGTAGTCAGCTACAACGAGTTCTGCCTGCTGAAGCAAGCCGGATTCCCCATGAGTGAGAACAGCATATACCGGTTCAGCGAGCACGACTACAACATACAGGAAAACGGTGTTTACGTGAAGCGCGACTACTTCGTATCGCACCAATCGGAGGTGACCCGTTTTGCAGCTGCCAGCCGCCGTGGATGGGAATGGGTAGCTGCTCACCCCGACGAGGCACTGGAGATTGTGATGAAATACGTGAACAAGCATGGGATACACACCAACCGGGTGATGCAGAAACTGATGCTTGAAGAGGTGTTACGCCAGCAGATAGACCGTGAATCGAAACGGCGCGAATTCCGCGTACGTCCGGATATGGTTAAAAAAGCCAGTCGGCTGATGATGGAGGCAGGCATGCTGAAACGTGAGGTTACCTATAAAGAACTGATGGGACTATGAACAAGGAACGGTTTTACAGAATCTGGAACTATTACACCCAACGCCAATGGAAGTTTGCTGCCCTTGGGCTGGGACTCCTCGTTGCTGTATTGCTCGTTCTGCACTTCAGCCGCCAATACATGCGTCATCACGCGATGGACGAGGCTGTAAGTGCGCTTGAGCACGTGATGAACTATACCGACAATCGCATTCATGAGATTGAAGCTGCTACCGACAGTATTCTCGTAGAGGTAGAGCAGCATCTGGACAACCCCGACATGATGTTCGAGCTGAGCAGGCAGTTACTATCAAACCATCCCGATCTGAAGGGCTGCAGCATTGCCTTCGAGCCCTACTTCTTCAAGAACCAAGGCCGCTACTTCTCGGCTTATTCATACAACAACGGCAACAGTATAGAAACCGAGCAAGAGGGCGACGACGGCTACCAGTACTTCTATATGGACTGGTATCTGATACCCTTCCTGCTGGATCACAAATACTGGATTGAGCCTTTCCAGGAATCAGGAACCGATGGTATTCAGGTGAACGACGTGATGACATCCTACTGCCAGCCTATCTACAATGCCAACGGTAAGCCAGTGGGAATATTGTCGGCCGATGTACCGCTGAAGTGGCTATCCGACCTGATACTATCAGAGCACCCCATGCCGCACTCCTACTGCATGCTGCTGGGACGAGGCGGGTCATACATCGTACACCCCGACAGTACGCGAATACTCTACGAAACCATTTTCACTTCAACACTCGAAAAGGCTGATACAGCCCGCATCTCATTAGGCAGAGCCATGGTTGATGGCGAGACAGGCTACAAATCGTTAGAGATTGACGGGCAGCAATGTCATGTGTTCTACATGCCCTTCCGTCAGACGGGCTGGAGTATCGCTATGGTATGCCCCGACAAGGTGATACTCTACAACTACTTGCGCTTACTCTGCATACTATTACCAATCATCATACTATCACTTATGCTCATATTCCTGCCATTCTGGCGATGGTTGCATCGTCACACCAAGTTACCAGCAGCAAGCATGATCCTCATCACGCTCGCCTTGGCCTCGTGTCAATCAGAACAATCAAACACGGAAGTCAGCAAAGACCAACAGTCGACCCAGTCTACCAGCGAGAGCGAATATGAACTCGCCGAGAAGTATTACGATGCCAATCAGTTCCGTTCTGCCATCATCTACTACAAGAAAGCTGTTGCCAACGAGGATCTGCTGCATACCAGTCCGCAAAAATACTACGACTCATTTGTAGGACTGCACACTTGCTACAGCAACATCAACAACCTGCAGGAAGCATTAGCAGCCGCAACCAAAGGCTACCAACTGGCAAGCAAAGACACCACAATTATTGGGCGCGACATGGCAAACAACCTGCTCATGCAGATAGGAATCAGCCAGCTGAAACTATCGCACGCCAATGAGGCTGCAAAGACTTTCGAACAAGTACGCCGCCAGACAGAGGAACTGGCTCTTGCCCATCCCGAGAACGGCATGCTGCAAGAGAGTTGCCTGCTCATGGCCTCCAACATCATCAACGGCTACTTGAACCGCCACGAATACAAAGCCGTAGAGCCCTGGCTCAGCATGATGGAGCAAGCCCTGGAACGCTATGCCGCCACCGATGTTGAAACCGAGAAATACGAGCACTATCTGGCCTCACTATTATGCAACAAGGCGGTGATCTACGCCAAGACAGGAAGAAAAGAAGAGGCCGATGTGGCTTATCGCAGCTATATCGCCCTGCCCTACGCACAGACATACTACGGCATATACAACCAGGCCTATTATCTTGAAATCACCGAACAGTGGCAGAGCCTGCTGGATATTCAGCTACGTATCGATTCAGCCGAACTGGCTGCAGGCATCCCGCCCACCCTCGACTTCCTGATAGAGAGCCCCGCCACCACCTTCAAGGCACTCCTCAAGACAAACCGCAAAGAAGAAGCACTGCAACGGGCCCAGCAAATCATCAGCATGCTCGACTCTGTGAAGAACTATCAGCACCAGAGCGACGCCGAAGAGCTGGCTGTTATTTACGAGACCCAACAGAAGGAAGCCCAGATAGCCCAGCAGAAAGAGGACTTGAACCACCAGCGCATGATTGGCGCCGCCATCGTATTCGTGCTGCTGATAGTCTTCCTGGGAGTGCTCCACGCCATGTATCGCAAACTGCGTAAAGCCCACGCTCAGTTGGAAATAAGCTATCAGAATCTGGTAATTGCCAACGAGAGGGCTGAGGAGTCATCAAAGATGAAATCGAATTTTATCCGTCAGATGAGTCACGAGATACGCACTCCACTCAATATCCTAAGCGGATTCACCCAGATCATCACCATGTCGGATATGACACTCGATAATAACACACGACAGGACATCAACACCAAGATCATGGAGAATACAGACCGTATTACCGGCTTGGTAAACAAGATGATAGAACTGAGCGATGCCAACAGCACAGCCGTCATAGAGCGTACCAATCAGGTACTGGCCATAGAAGTAGCTGCAAAAGCTGCTGATGCCAGCGGCGTGAGCGAAGCCGCCCATGTAGCGTTCGACATGAAAATCACCCCCGAGGTCGAGACATTGATGATTTCCACCAACGAAAATGCAGCCGTTCGCGCACTCACCATGATTTTAGACAACGCACGCAAGTTTACACGTCCTGCCGAGGCCAAAGGCGATGCATCTATTGAGAAGCAGAACGTCGTGCTCACCGTAGAGCGGAATGCCGACTTTGTCAGCTTCATCGTTGAAGACACTGGTATCGGCATCCCCGTCAACGAGGCGGAACACATATTCGATGAATTCGTACAGTTGGATGAATATTACGATGGCACCGGTATCGGACTCACCATAGCCCGTTCGCTGACACGCCGATTGGGAGGCGATATCGTACTCGATAGCTCCTATACCACAGGCGCCCGCTTTGTAATGACACTACCGGTCTAAGTTGTCAAGATACTCACTTGGCAGCACGCCAAACTCCTTCTTAAAGCATTTGGCGAAATACTTGGGGGTATTGAATCCCACTGACATCGAGAGTTCCGTCATCTTGATGTTAGGCTTTTGACGGAGAATGGTACAAGCCTCTTTCAATCGGATGTTATTGATAAAGGCCGTTACATTCTCACCTGTCAGCGCACGGAGCTTATTATAGAGCGTTGACGATGACACGCACATATCGGAGGCAAACTGCTCGCGATCGTAATCCGCATCGTCAATATGCTGCTTGACGCAGTCAATGGCTTTCTGAAGGAAAAGCTCATCAGGCGAAGAGTGCTGCTGCTCTTCTACTTCCAGCACCTTGCGGGCACCTTCGAATTGTTTCATCACCATCATCTCACGGTAATGCAGTAACTCGTTCACGCGCTGCTGTAATCTCGCCTTACGGTTTACACGCGCCTTATACCACTCTTTTGCACCATAGGCAGCTGCTGCCAGCAAGATGACATAGACAAGGTAAGCCCACCACGTGCGATACCAGGGCGGCAACACACAAATCTCAATAGAATAAGGCATTTCAACGAGGCGCCCATAGCTATCGACAGCACGCAATTGCAGATGATACGTGCCTGGAGGCAGGTTCTGATAGGTAGCCACACGACTTTGGGCGTCAGTATGATGCCAATCGCGGTCGTACCCCTCCAGATAGTAAGCATAGCGGCATTGTTCCTGATTCTGGTAAGCCAACAGCGCAAACTCTATCGAGAACTTACGCGCATCCGATGGAATCGAGATTTTTCGCGAATAAAAGGGTTGTTCGTCAGATACCCTGTTCTGCCACAGGGAATCATACCAGCGATAGGGCTGATCATCAACAAGCAGCTCTGTAACCACCAACGATGGCGCAGCACCCTGTTGCCACCTTTCCACCTCAGCCGCATCGAAAGAGAAGAAACCCTTGGCGCTACCATAAAACAGCTCCTTACCATATCTGAAAGCACCATTCGACGAGAAGCTGATGGCCTCAATACCATCTTCCATATTATAATAGGTGGTAGTTCCCTCCTTGTCTGAAGGCGTAAATCTTACCAATCCCTTATCTGTAGAAAGCCAGATTCTGCCATTCAGATCGCCTTGGATAGAATAAAGGCCACTCATACCGATATAATAACGGTGATTAACTGGTTCAAATTGATCGGTTTCATCGTTTAAAAGGAAGAATCCACCGCTATTTGATATCGCCCACACCCGATGGTTGGCATCCTCGTAAACGGCAGTAGCCTCGTCAACAGGATAATTCCCTGCTACAGGCGCATACTGGTGATATACAAACGATCGTGCATCACTCAGCTTGCCGCTGATACGGATAATACCCTGTCCTTCGGTGGCCACCCATAGTCGATGCTGATGGTCCTCATGCACCGATAGCACATGGCAATCGCTGAAATCGCGCCCACCTTCGTTCAACTTGAGCATGCGACCTTTGGATTCGGAGAAAGCAATACCGATACCATTATTCAAACCAACCAGAACAGCACCGTTCGGCAAGGCATGAAAAGCATTCACCTCGCTATCGCTGAAAAAAGGCACATTACCACGAACCAGCAAACGAGCAGGTTCACCCTCCTTCCATATCAGAACACCACGCGAACTGGCCATCCACACAGCCCCGTCAGGGCGCTCAATCATATCAGAGAAGGTTTGAACATAAACACCATGCTGCCCATCCTGAAGCTCCATACCTGGAATCCGGTTATTATAGACCACCTGATTTGTTTCGCGGTTATATAACGCCAATCCGTAAGGCTGCAGTCCCAACCAGAAACGTTTTCCATCAGTTGTAAACACCCGCTGGATACGATTTACAGGCAATTCGAGCCCTGCCGGGTCGAGATTATAGAAACGGAAAGGCGATGGCTTGGTGCTTAGATGCACAATACCATTATTACGGGTAAGCGCCCAAAGATTGCCCATACCATCAGTAACCAGATCATAACAGAAGGTCAATATCGGATAGTTCTCCACATCAGCATCATTATCAAGGTCAACACGTGTCAAGCCCTCAATACAGCAGCCCCATACAGCATGACTCACCGAGTCTTCAACTAAGCGATGGAAAGTACGGAAATCAGTGCGCCCTTCATTCATCTTATGCATGCCTGGTGCCGCTTCGTTCTCCGGGTGGTCCAGCCGCACAATACCATGCTCCCAGGTACCAATCCAAAGACGTCCTCGACTATCCATCAACATCGTCTGAACAGTATTACGCTCACTTAAGCGCGGATAGCTCACTATTTTGCCACTCTTCTTGTTCAAGCGCAGCAAGCCACCCTCCCACGTACCTATATATATATTACCATGGGTATCCTCGGCAAACGAGATAACGCCTGCCGGCAGACGGATATCGGTGAAATCATCCTTTTTCTCATCATAGCGCGACACACCTGCATTCGTTCCTGCCCATACTATACCTGCTGCATCGGTATAAAGCGCATTAATCAGTTTGGCATTGTCACCACGCAGATGATAGGTCTTAAACAAACCAAGTTTCCGGTTATAATGAGCCAATCCGTCACGAGTGCCAATCCAAAGTCCGTCATGCTGGTCCTCAGTAATCGAACGTACATAGTTATTTGGCAAGATGCCTGGCGTATAAGCATGGTTACGATAGGTCTTGAAACTGTACCCATCGTAGCTACGGAATCCCTGATCAGTTCCCACCCACATCATACCATAGTGGTCGAACATCAGTTTACGTGCTTCCTCAATACCCTGAATGGGTGTCTGCGACATAATTCTGAGCGACACACGGCATGCCTGGGACACTTGACAAAGAGTCAGAAGAGCTATAGTTAGTAAAAGTAATCGTCTCATCAGTTAGATATCTTTCTGACTGCAAAGATACAAAAGTTTCACAAAAACCCCAAAAAAAAGGCAAAAATAACAATTTGTTCCCCATAATTAATGATGTTGAGACATTGATATAAGTCAATAATTGTACCTTTGCAGCCGAAATCAAGTTACTAACAACAATGAAGAAACCCCTACTATTAATTGCCTTACTCATTGGAGTATGCATGACAACGGCAGAAGCCAAGAAACAAAAGACACTCACTGAAAAGGACATGGGTGCCTACCTGTTCACGTATTTCAATGACCCTACCCACTCGCTGTTCATGGCCATCAGCTATGATGGCTATACGTTTACAGCCGTGAACAACGGTAAGCCTATCATTGCTGGCGACTCCATTGCCGACCAGCGAGGCATTCGCGACCCGCACATCTATCGTGCACCCAACGGCAAGTTCTATATAGCCATGACTGATCTGCATGTTTTCGGACGTGAAATGGGATTGCGCGCCACACAATGGGAACGTCCGGAAGAGTTTGGCTGGGGCAACAACCGAGGACTGGTACTGATGGCCAGCGACGACTTGATACACTGGACTCACCATGAGGCACGTATTGATAAGCTCTTCCCCGAGAAGTTCGGAAAGATTGGCTGTGCCTGGGCGCCTCAGACCATCTGGGATCCTGCTGTAGGCAAACCCATGGTTTACTTCACCATACGCCAGCAGGCAGGTGGACGCACAAAGCTCTACTATAGCTATGCCGATGAAGCATTCACAACACTGGAAACCGAACCCAAACTACTTTTTGAATATCCCGATAACAAAATACAAGTACTCGATGCCGACATCTGCCAGATGCCCGATGGACGATATTTCATGTCGTATGTAGCTCAGGAGAATCCTGGCGGTATCAAATACATGATTTCAGATAAAATCAACCATTTCAACGACTATCATGCCGAGCAGATTGATGGCGAGAACCGTGGTTGCGAGGCACCTAACGTATGGAAGCGCATAGGTCAGAAAAAATGGGTGGTCATGTATGATATCTATAGCGTGAACCCTCATAACTTCGGTTTCGTAGAAACGAGCGACTTCAAGACCTTCAAACCCCTCGGACGCTTCAACGAAGGCGTGATGAAAGCTTCAAACTTCTCATCCCCCAAACACGGCAGCGTGATTCATATCACCAAAGCCGAAGCCAAACGTATTGAGAAATACTGGAACGAGCAGCAGAAGAAACCAAAGATGATCCGTTCGGGTGAAATCTGGCCTGACGCCAGTGGACGACACATCAATGCCCATGGTGGCGGCATCATGAAATACGGAGATACCTACTACTGGTTCGGTGAGAACAAGTGTGATACCACCTCATCGGCTATGATTGGTGTGCAGTGCTACTCATCGAAGGACTTGATGAACTGGCAGAACCGCGGCGTAGCCCTTTATGTGAGCGATGACCGCCATAGCGACATCACACGTGGTTGCATATTGGAGCGCCCTAAAGTTATATATAATAAGGTAACAAAGAAATTCTGCATGTGGTTCCATCTGGAACTGAAAGGCAAGGGGTATAGTGCAGCCCGCTATGGTGTAGCCGTAAGCGATCGTCCCGAAGGCCCCTATAAGTTCCTGTATTCACAGCGAGCCAACGCGGGCACCTATCCCATTGAATTTGGTAAAAACGAACAAACTACACTCGATACACTCAACGCCGACAACTTCAAGAAATGGTGGACACCAACTTGGCGTGAGGCCATCAAACAAGGACTCTTCCTGAAACGTGACTTCGGCACTGGACAGATGGCCCGCGATATGACTCTCTATGTCGACGACGATGGCAAGGCTTACCATATCTTCTCATCTGAAGACAACCTGACCTTGCACATTGCAGAACTGACAGGCGACTACCTGCACCACTCAGGACGTTACACCCGTGTGGCACCTGGTGGACAAAACGAGGCACCTGCCATCTTCAAGAAAGACGGCACCTACTGGATGATTACATCTGGTTGCACCGGATGGGCTCCCAACGAGGCTCGCATGTTCTCGGCACCCAGCATCTGGGGACCTTGGACTCAGCACCCCAATCCTTGCGTTGGACCAAAATCGGAAATAACCTTCGAGGGACAGTCAACTTTCATCCTTCCCTACGGCGACCGTTTCATCTTCATGGCCGACATCTGGCGTCCCAAACATCCAAGTGATGCCCGCTATATCTGGCTGCCTATCGAATTTGAGAACGGAACACCCGTAATCAGATGGCGCGATGCATGGAATCTCAGTGAATTGGGGAATAAATAACGATTTGTTCCCCAAAAATCACTGATTTTTCCCCTTGATTTACATCAACCGCCGTATCTTTGCAGCCAAAAAAATCTTTCAAGGAACTTCTATCAATTTTATTAATTAATAACTAAAGAAAACTTAAATGAAGTATGCTAATTTAACAAATCCATCCCGCAAACTATGTTTTGCGATGGCGTTGGCAGCTGGAATGATTTCATTCCCAATACCAGCAATGGCAGAACCTGCAGTTCAAGCTACGCAGCAAAGCGGAGTTGTGAAAGGTCAGGTGACAGACAAGAGTGGTGAGCCAGTTATTGGTGCGACCATTAAAGTAAAAAACATCGAAAATGTTGGTACAGTTACCGATTTCGATGGTAAATTCGAACTTAAATCCGCTCCTGGCAGTGGTACACTGGTGGTATCTTACATCGGTTTCAAAACCAAAGAAGTTACCTACAGAGGAGGCCAGCCACTTAACATTACCATCGAAGAAGATGCTGAGACCCTTCAAGAGGTAGTAGTAGTTGGTTATGGTACCATGCGCAAGAAAGACCTGACTGGCTCTGTAGTACAGATTGACCCCAGCAAACTTGCTGACCAGAACCCTAGTAGTGTACAGGATCTGCTGCGCGGAACACCTGGTCTGCAGATTGGCTTCGATTCATCAGCAAAAGGTTCTGGCGCCAGCATCCAGCTGCGTGGACAGAACTCTCTTTACACATCAGGTTCGCACAACTCTCCATTGATTATTCTCGACGGCATGCAGTTCGCAGGTGAGCTCTCAGAAATCAACCCTGACGACATTGAGCAGATCGACGTTCTGAAAGATGCTTCTTCAGCAGCTATCTACGGTGCTAAGGCCGCCAGCGGTGTTATCATCATCTCAACCAAGAAAGGTAAGCAGGGCAAGCCTATTATTAATGTAAGCATGAACCTGGCAGCAAACTCAAAGGCAGCCTATCGCGATGTTTTCAGCGCCAGCGAATATATGACCTACCGAGAGGACTGGTATAAGGGACAGACCTACGGCTATCGTGAAGATGGTACATGGGGCTATTATGGTAAAGACAGCGGCATACCTGCTGGCTACTATGATAATGTGAACAACATCGGCCAGTATGGTATCTCGCAGGAGCAGTGGGCCAGCACCGGTCCAAAAACACAGCAGGCAGGCGAAAGTATGCTGAGCCTCTATGCACGTCGTATGGGATTTGACGCTGATGCTGCCCTCGTTATGGAGAACTTCCTGGCTGGTAAGACTTACAACTGGGAGGATGCTACCTTCCGTACAGGTTTCAATCAGGATTACAATGCCAGCATCTCGGGTGCAACAGATAATGTTAACTACTACTTAGGTTTTGGTTATCTGAAGAATCAGGGTGCCATTCAAGGTGATGACTACCATGCTTATCGCGCTAACATGAAATTGAACGCCAAGATAACAAATTGGCTCGAAGTAGGTGCTAACGTAAATTTCCAGGATCGTAGCGATGAATCACAGGCTGTGCCTCTGGGCAGCAATTATTGGGATGACAACCAGTTGCGCGAGTCGCCTTACGCTTCACGTTACGATGCTGATGGCAACGAAATCCAGTATCCTCGTACAGGCAACCCTACAAATGGTGGTTACAACTACCACTTCCAGCAGCAATACATCGGACTGGAGAAGGGTTATACCGTACTGAACACAATTTTCAATGCAAAGGTTACCTTGCCATTCGGCATTACCTACCAATTTAATATTGCTCCACGCTATCAGTGGTTCTACGATCGCTATTGGATGTCAGCCGAGTTACCAAATAGCGACCCCGCTACACGTGGTGTGAACCGCAATTCTTCAAAGACCTTCAACTGGAACCTGAACAACACTTTGACATGGGATCGCACTTTTGCCAAGCTGCATCATGTCACAGTGACCCTGGCTCAGGAGGCTGAGGAAAACCGTTATTGGAGTGATAACATCTCTGCCCGTAACATTACACCAACTGACGTACTCAGCTACCACTATATCTCTGGCGCCAACAAGGAGCAGAGTTCATTCTCAACCAATGATACTCACTACACAGCTTCAGCATATCTGGGTCGTGTATTCTATGGATTCATGGATCGCTACATGCTGACTGCTACTGTACGTCGTGACGGTTATTCTGCATTCGGACAGAACAATCCTTGGGCAAACTTCTGGTCATTAGGTGCCAGTTGGGTACTCTCTGAGGAGAAGTTCGCACAGGATTGGAAGTGGCTCGATATGGCTAAGCTGCGTCTGAGCTATGGTACTAATGGTAACCGCTCGCTTGCTGATACATATTTGGCACTTTCTAACCTCGCTAACGGTGGTCTCTACGCTTACTATAAGTACGGTTCAACCACACAGGAGGTGCTCAATGCCCTGAGCGTAGACCGCCTTGGTAACCCCAATCTGGAATGGGAGAAGACTTCGTCATGGAACTTCGGTATTGACTTCGCTGTCCTTAACAAGCGCCTCTCCGGTAGCATCGATATCTACCACAAGAAGACCCACGACATGATTATGTCACAGCGTCTGCCAAACTTCACTGGTTTCAGCAGCATCACTACTAACCTTGGCGAGGTTACCAACACTGGTTTTGAAATTACGCTGAACAGCAAAAATATCGAAACAAAGGACTTCAAGTGGGGTACCTCTCTTGGATTCTCTTACAATAAGAATAAGATTAAGCACCTGTACTATGAATACGACGAGGATGGTAAGGAGATGGACGATACCAGTAACGGTTGGTTCATTGGAAAGCCTATCGGCGAAATCTGGTACTGGAAGACCGACGGCATCTGGCAGGTCAACGAGGCTGAACAGGCTGCACTTGTAAACCAGAAGCCTGGTGATCCTAAGGTTGTAAATGTTTATACCGAAGACGATAAGATTCTGGCTGACGGCACACGCGTACCTGTTTATAACGACAAAGACCGTGTTTACCAAGGCACTACCCAGCCACCAATCTACTGGAATATGCGTAACGACTTCCAGTATAAGGACTTCACCTTCTCGTTCTCAATGTACAGCTACATGGGCCACAAGAGCCTGAGCGGCAACTGGCTGAATGGCGATAACTCTGGTTCAATGTTCACTCAAACCTGTAATACTTACAAGAAGGAGTACTGGACACCTGAGAACCCAACCAACGAGTATGCTCGTCTAGGCGCTGTTGGTCCCTCTGGTGTTACAGGAATACAGAAGCTCTACAACCGCAGTTTCGTACGTTTGGACAACATCACCCTGGGTTACACCATCCCACGCGACATTACTAACAAGTGGGGAATCCAGCGTGTACATGTAACTGCTGGTATCCACAATGCATTCACAATCGACAGTTGGGAGTATGGCGATCCTGAAACAGGAGGTTTTGCCAACCGTCAGTTCCAATTCGGTCTTAATGTAACACTTTAAAATGTAGAATCGTATGAAAATCAAAAAGAACAATATACTCCGCGGAGGACTCATGTTAGCCCTTGCGGGAACCATGGTAGGATGTTCGGACAGCTTCCTGGAGCAAGATCCACTGTCATTCTATGAGCCGGCAACTACCTATAGCACAGAGGCTGGTCTGCAAGCAGCTCTGGCACAATGCGACAAACAGTTGAAAACCTATCGTATCGATGGTAACTGGAACAACGTTGGTATCTTTACCAACTACCTGATGTCGGATGTTGGTATGTATGCAAAGACCGATATGGGTGGTGGTTTCCAAGACAACTTTGATGCCAAACTCACACCAACTTCTGGTATGGCAAGTGGTGGCGATGCCAACTACATGCAGCGTTTCTGGGATCAGGGATTCAGCATGGTAAAATACGCCAATACTATTCTCTCCTCCATCGATCAAGTAAAAGGTTTGGATGACGCTACTCGCGACGCCTATAAAGGACGTGCATACTTCCATCGTGCTTATGCCTACTACAATCTGGCTTTGCAGTTCGGCGATATTCCTTTGATAACAAAACTGATTAGTGTGCCCAAGCGCAATTATACATCTACCAGCAAAGAAGCCATCTTCAAGATGCTGGTTCACGATCTGGAGTTCGCTGTAAGCCACGTTCCATCACAGGCAAATATGAAATATGTCGGTCAGGTCAATCAAGAGGCATGTATGCACTTGCTTGTTAAGTGCTATCTGACTGTTGGCGAATATGCCAAAGCTGAGGCTGTAGCCACAGATTTGATCAATAACCATGGATTGAAGCTGATGACCGATAATTTCGGAACTTGGCAGCCGTCAGGCGCAGAGGAAACCTGGAAGGTTACCCGTAATGTTGTGTGGGATTTGCACCGTACACCAAATATTGCCGACCCTGCCAACAAGGAGACAATCATGATGATCTCTAACTCTAACGACCAGGACTTTACAACTTACAATGTAATGCGTGCCTGTTTTGCTCACTGGAGCAATGGTATCATCCGCGATCCTCATGGATTAGGAGGCCCTGGCAAAAACATTGCCCGTAACAACTGGGAATATAATGCAGAACTCGACTGGGTGCGTGCTGCTGGACGTGGTATTGCCGTGAACCGCACATCATATTTTTACAACAAGACTATATGGATGTACGATGGAGAATATGACTGGCAGGACCTACGCCACAACCGTGAAGTAGGTAACTGGATGGAAATGGAAGACTTCAAATACAACAATAAGAGTTCAGACTGCTATGGCCAGAACTATCAGTTGTATGCCACAGAAGATTATACTGATCCTTCAGATCCCTCGAAGGTTTTGGTACACAAGGGCGACATTCTGTGCTCAGATACTATCCGTAGTTGGTATCCAACACCACTTTACCAGCTCTACATCCTTGATACACCTAATGAAAACAATGATGGTGCCAACCAGTTCCAGGGAGCATCGGGAAAGGGAGCTAATGGCGATATGTATCTGTTCCGTTTGGCAGAGACTTACTTGCTGCGTGCCGAAGCTCGTCTCTATCAAAAGAATGCAACGGGGGCTGCAGAGGATGTAAATGCCATCCGTAAGCGTGCCAACGCTAAGAAGATGTACACCACAGTAAACATCGGTGATATCATGGCAGAACGTGCCCGTGAATTGTATCTTGAGGAGTTCCGTCAGGCTGAGATGGTACGCGTCAGCTGGTGTCTGGCTCGTAGCGGTGTAGCCGATGAATGGGGTAACACCTACGATCTCAACACATGGGACAAGCAGGAAGGTACCGATCTGAATGGCGGAAGCTACTGGTATCGCCGCTGCACCACCTATAATGTATTCAACCACGACTACGGAAAAGGTCAGCAGGGCAACCAGACATTTGAGTACAAGATCAATAAGCACAATCTATTCTGGCCAGTTCCAAACTCTGCTATCACAGCAAACAACAAGGGACAGCTCCGTCAGAACTTTGGCTACGATGGCTATAGCGAAACGATTCCCATGTGGACTGACTGGGAGGAAGCCGTAGCTGATGAGGAGTCCGCTAATTAATCTATAGTTCATACATAATTAGGTTATAAGTTAGTATTTCTAAGGTGGAGGGGCGGTCTATTTAGTCTTAGACTGCCCCTTTTATTAAGAATTAACTTATTGATTCGCGTTTTTTATGAGGATATTCGTATCTTTGCAACGAAACTAAGACAAACGAAATGAGAAAGTTATTATTATTAGCGTGTTTGCTGAGTATAACTGCTATTCATGCACGACACTGGACAGCCAATGAGGTGAAGGATGTCATCCGGCAGGTAAACACCTACTGGCAGACAAACAATCCCGCTGAGGTCCGTTCCTTCTGGGACAATGCCGCTTACCATACAGGAAATATGGAGGTATATAAACTGCTGAAAGATCAGCAGATGCTGGACTATAGCATACGCTGGGCAGAACATAACCAGTGGAAAGGCGCCACTGAGCCCAATCCTGCCAACTGGAAATATAAGAATTATGGCGAAGGACAGGACTATGTACTCTTTGGCGACTGGCAGATATGCTTCCAGACCTATATCGATCTCTATAACCTGGCACCCGATGAGAAAAAAGTGGCACGCGCCAAAGAGGTGATGGGCTATGAGGCCAACTCTAAGGCGAACGACTATTGGTGGTGGGCCGATGCCCTCTACATGGTAATGCCCGCGCTGACTAAGATGTATAAGCTCACCGGCGATACAAAATACCTGCGCAAGCTCTATGATAACATTTGCTATAGCGACAGTATCATGCTCGACAAGGAAACAGGACTTTACTTCCGTGACGGCCGATATGTATATCCAAAACATAAGACCGAGGCAGGTAAAAAGGATTTCTGGGCGCGTGGTGATGGTTGGGTGCTGGCCGGACTGGCCAAAGTGCTGCAGGACATGCCAGAATCGTACGTACGCCAGCCTTTCTTCGTCGAAAAATATGTCAATTTGGCCCGTGGCGTCAAGAGACTTCAGCAACCCGAAGGATACTGGACCCGTTCGATGATGGATCCCCAACAGGCACCTGGTTACGAAACCAGCGGTACAGCTTTCTTCTGCTATGGTTTGCTATGGGGCGTTAATCATGGTTATCTCTCAAAAAAAGAGTTCGGAGCAACCATTGAGAAAGCCTGGAACTATCTGACAACCATCGCACTACAGAAAGATGGAAAGGTTGGCTACGTACAGCCTATTGGCGATCGTGCCATCCCTGGTCAGGTCATCAACGCCAACTCTCAGGCCAACTTCGGCGTGGGTGCCTTCTTGTTAGCTGCATGTGAATACGTAAGATATATTGAACGATGAATCTGTTATTGACGATAACCCTCAGTTTAGCCAGTCTGCTACCACAGGCTGAAGATGCCTTTTGGCGCGACTCCATCCCGCAAGAGATGAAACAGAGCTATATAGCATATGGCGAACAGTACCTGGGCAAAGCATGGACAGCCCTACCCTGGACTGTGTTTGCAGAGAACAAGATAACTGGCAATCGCGTGAACTACGAGGGCATCTGCTTTGAGAAACGTCGTCATCTGGCAGCACTCGTTATGGCAGAGATTGTAGAAGGAAAAAAAAGATTTACTTCCGATATCATCAATGGTATCGGAAGTTTCTGCGAAGAAACCTGGTGGGGTATCCCTGCCCACTATGGTAAACGAATCCCGCTGCAAGAACTCCAAGAGGTAGACCTCTTTAACGCCGAGACTGCCAGCCTCATCGTCTGGACCAGATATATGCTCGAAAAACAGTTGAACAACTTCTCGCCCGACATCTGTAAACGTATAGACCAAGAGATAGAAAACCGGATTCTGAAACCTGCACTTACCAAAGATTACTGGTGGAAGACTGCCGGCATGAACTGGAACCCATGGATATGCAGTAACTGGCTGGCTTGTGTGCTTATCTGCGAAAAGAACGAGGACCGTAAGGCCGAAGCCATCACCCAAATAGAAAAAGCCACTCAGGCTTTTATCAATACCTATCCCGAGGATGGCGGTTGCGACGAAGGTCCTGGCTATTGGGACAGAGCAGCAGCCTCGATGTTCGAGGTGCTGAGGCTGCTACCTGACGGCTCATGTTTTGACGCCTCAGCTGATAAAATCAGAAAGATGGCTACCTATACCTATAAAACCTATATCGGTCATGACTACTGCGTGAACTTTGCCGATGCACACGAGAACAAAGCTGTGCAACAGGTCAACATTGTCTATCCATTCGGCTATTGGCTCAACGACAAGACGATGAGGGAGTTTGGAGCCTATCTGGGTAGAACTAAGCAAGTGCTGACCCAGCCTGCCAAGCTCTACGACAAGAGCGGGAACTTTCCTACATTGGGGCGCGAGCTGTTTTTCTTACGGGATATTCGTCATTTCATTGCAGAAAAACCTCAGGAGCCATTAATTAAGGACGCATGGTTGCCTAATCTACAAATCATGACCGCGCGACGTGGTGGCCTTTTTACGGCATTTAAAGGCGGACATAATGGTGAGAGTCATAATCATAACGATGTGGGCTCGTTTGTGGTTTATGCGGATGGCGAACCTTTGTTTATTGATCCAGGTGTAGGCGAATATACAGCCAAGACATTCAGCAACAGACGCTATGAGATATGGACTATGCAGTCAGGCTACCACAATCTACCTCAGATTAACGGCATCGACCAGAAGGACGGTAAGGATTTTGCTGCCAGAGTCATTAGCCACAAAGATGGTCAGCTGACGCTTGACATCGCAGGCGCATACCCCGCAGAAGCAAAGGTAAAGACATGGAAGCGAACTGTATCTGCGATGAAATCAGGTATTATTGTCACAGAGGACTTCGAACTTAACGAAACCACCGCTCCCACCCGTCTGATGCTGATAACCACCAATCGTCATGCATTGAAACATATCAGCTATAACGCCAATCAGCTGGAAGCCTCTATCGAGGATATCAGCAAACAACTCGATCCACTGCTGCAAGGCATGTGGGGACAAGAGATGTATCGCATCGTGCTCACGGTGAAATCATCGAAAACTAAACAACAAATCAGATATTGTATCAAATGAAAAAACTACTCATTACATTCATGCTGACCACACTGGGACTAAGTGCTCACGCTCAGCAAATCACGCTCTCTGTATCCAACCCTACCGACCATCAACGCCAGGAGGTGGTTGAAGCGAATCTACAAACAGTTCAAAACCTATTAGGCATCACCGCTCAAGAGTCGTTCGTCATCAAGAACGGATTCGGACAGGAGCAAGCCTATCAGAAATCGTACGATGGTAAGTTATTGCTGTACGTATCTGTTTTACCCAAGAGTAAAGCAGAATTCACAATTGTCAAGGGCTCTCCGTCAGCGTACAAATCGTTTGTTTTCGGAAAAGCTTATCCTGAACGCATCGATGATCTCGCTTGGGAAAACGATCGCTCAGCCTATCGTGTGTACGGCCCCGCCTTACAGCGCAACGGTGAGAAATCGTTTGGAACTGACGTATGGACTAAAAGTACACAGGAATTAGTAGTAGATAAGCGCTACAAACTACACCTATGGGGTGTGGGACAGCGAGACTCGCTGAAGAAAGCAGGTCACCCCAAGGAGGGCAACGCCATCTATATTGCCAGCTCGTTCCACCACGACCACGGCGATGGACTCGATGTTTATTCCGTTGGACCCAGTTTAGGCTGCGGTGCGCCAGCACTGATGAAAAACGGCGAACTGGTATTCCCCTATTGTTATAAAGACTATAAGATACTCGACAACGGCCCCATCCGCTTCACTGTAGAGCTTACCTACCATCCCAACAGCGACGGCGTTACAGAGCACAGATTAATCAGTTTGGACCGAGGCTCGCATTATAATAAGATAACGGTTTGGTACGATGGCATCAAACAACCTACAGCATGGGCATCGGGTGTTGTCATGAATGGCGACGGTCAACTGGCAATGGGACAGGACTATGTGCTTTATGCCGACCCTACCGACAACCCCAAGGTTAATCAATCACAGATATACGTCGGCACCTTATTTCCTGATGGTGTTGATGAAACCACTATGCTGAAAGGTAATAAGAGCCATGGCATAGGTATTGTCCGCAAATACAAGGGACAGCCATATACTTATTATTTCGGTTCGGCATGGAGTAACTACGATGTCAAGACTTTCGCAGAGTGGCAACTCCTGAGCAACAACTATCTGAAGAATATCAATAATCCACTAATAACAGTCATACAATGAAAAGAATAACAACCCTGTTGGTATTTGGACTTCTATTAGCCATACCAACGCAAGCCAAAAAGACAAAGACCACAGACCAGAATGACCGCCAATACTGGTGCTCGTTAGCTTACAAGATGGCTCAGCCCGTACTGGAGAATATGGCCAAAGGCGAACTGCAGAAGAACATGAAAACAGAGTTCTCGCCATCATTCGATAATCGCGACCGTTCAGTAGTCTATATGGAGACCTTCGGACGCCTGATGGCAGGCATTGCTCCTTGGTTATCGCTGCCTGATGACAATACTGCTGAAGGCATACAGCGCCGTCAGCTACGCCAATGGGCTTTAGCTGCGTACAAAAACGCCGTTGACCCCACCTCGCCCGATTATCTCTGTTGGGGTAAGGCAGGTCAGAACTTAGTTGATGCTGCCTATATAGCCGAGTCATTCCTGCGTGCTTGGGACAACCTATGGCAACCACTCGACGAGATTACCAAGCAGCGTTACATCAAAGAGTTCCAAGCCCTACGAAAGATTGATCCACCTTATACCAACTGGTTCCTGTTCTCATCTACCATCGAGAGCCTATTGGCAAAGGCTGGTGCTCAGTACGATGAGTTTCGCGTAAACACCGCCTGCCGTAAGGTTGAAGAGTGGTACGTGGGCGATGGTTGGTATGCCGATGGACCTGTGTTTGCCTTTGACTACTATAGTAGCTATGTGTTCCATGCCATGTATCTTGAGACATTGCAGGCCATGGTCGATGCCAAAGCCAACACACGTATCGACTATCAGAAGTATTACGACCGCGCCTTGAAGCGTGCACAGAAGTTTGCTATCATCCTTGAGCGATTCATCTCGCCAGAGGGCACCTTCCCCGTGATAGGGCGTTCTATCCCCTACCGCACAGCAGCTATGCAGACTCTGGCCTTGATAGCCTGGTACCAGAAGTTGCCTCAGGAACTGAGTAATGGTCAGGTTCGTGCAGCCCTCACCAAGGTACATCACCGTATGTTCGACTATCAGCAGAATTTCAATGATGCAGGCTACCTGACTATCGGCTTCTGTGGCTCGCAGCCCGAAGTAGCCGACTGGTACACCAACAATGGTTCGCTTTATCTCACAAGCCTCAGCCTGATGCCTCTTGGTTTGCCAGCCAATCATCCGTTCTGGACTGATGCCCCCCAGCCTTGGACACAGGTAAAAGCCTGGAATGGTCAGTCTTTCCCCAAGGATCATCGTTGGAGTGATGACATTCGTACCCACGATAAGTGGTAAGCAATTCCAGTTATCCTTACTAAATACAGAAAGAAAAAACGGACCGCCCAATTGGACGGTCCGTTCGCAAATAAACTAACTAATCAATATTTAATCTCTGTATGCAGGGTTCTGATAAGCAATCTTCTCTTCATCACTCATCTCCATACCCTCAAGCTGGTCCTGTGGAATAGGTCGGATATAGTAACCTGCAGGAATATCGCGCTTAACTGTTTGCAGATCCTTATCGGTGTAACCAGCACCAGCGATACGGTATGTACCAGCACGCTCAGCCCACTTCTGGGTACGAACAAGGTCAAACCAACGGTATCCCTCACCCCAGAACTCACGGCTACGCTCATCAAGAATGAAGTCTATAGTGATAGTGGCAGGAGTTGCAGCAACCATTTCTGCACTCTTATCAATAGAAACAGCAACATTGTCGTTCTGATTGAAAGTCTGCTTACCAGCACGGGCACGGAGCACGTTAACCAGTGTCTTTGCATCATCGTTCTTGCCAATCTTAACAGCAGCCTCAGCAGCTATCAAATAGAACTCAGAGAACTTAGCAATGTTCCAAGGACGTGGGCTACCACCATTAACCTTTGAACCAAGACCTCCATCATTATCTGTGCGATAGATACCAATCTTCCAGTTGATGGGGTACTTCTTGCGACTGATGTGGTTAACAGCTACAACAAAGTCAGCACGGCCAGGCATTTCTCCGAAACCAAGCTTGTCATCAGCACCTGTATAGTTGATGTTTTCATCCTCGCTTTCAGGAATCCAGCTGAAGTAAACATCATTTGGATAGACCTTCTCACCATTGGCACCATATACAAATGCATCGCTACCTCCTGCCTTATGCCAGTTGGTGTGATAACGCAGTGTGAAAGTTGCATCATAACGAGAGTCGATAGCCTTTACAGCATCTTCCCATACACCACCTTCCATGAAGTTGTCGGCGATAGGAGCCATACGTGTCCAAGGACGTCCAAGAGCCTGAACAGCCTCACGCTGAACGGGGTTGATATAAACAGTTTCACCCTTATCATTCTTTCTATCGGTCTTTGCAATCATTTCTGTATAGTTCCAGGTCTCCATCCAGTAAGCAAAGTTCTCAGGTGAGCCACCATTACCCCAGCCGTAACCAGCACCACCGTTACCAAACTTCTCATTCTCATTGTGATCAGCATAGAGCATAATCTCTGAGTTACGGTCGTTGGTAGCTACATTAACATCATAGAATGTGGGTTGCAATCCATAAGGGCCAGGATTGTCGATAGCCGCCTTGGCCATATCGAAAGCTTTCTGGAAGTAGCTCTGAGCCTGACCAGCGTCGCGGCTGCACTCAGGATAGGTAGGAATATTGTTTGGATTTTCCAACCACCATGCGTATGTCAGGTAAGCTTTTGAAAGGTACAAACGAGCCAGATTCTTGGTTGCAGAACCTGTAAGACGTGGATTATCAGGCAGATCAGACAGAGCCTTCTCCAGGTCACTGAAGATAACCTTATAAACCTCAGGAACAGTGTTACGTACAGAAGTACGAACAGTTGTTGTATTGAATTTCAGTTCGCCAGCACCCAGATCAAGGGGCACACCACCATAGGTCTGCACCAGGATAAAGTAGTCGAATGCACGGAAGAAATAAGCCTCAGCGAGCAGTGCATCGTCGATACCTGCAGCTGCACCATTCTCAATGATACCATTACAGGTATTGATATTTGCAAACAATGTGCCCCAAGCACCACCAGCAACAGTGCTGGTAGAAGTAACAGAACCTACACCAGAAAGGTCGGCATCCTTAAAGTTGCCATCGGCCGACTGGGCGTATGTATATTCATCGGTACCTGTCTCCAGTGTGTTCAGATAATAACCATTGCCATAGAAATAGCGCAGGTGAGCGTAGAGCGATGTCAGACCGCCCTCAATACCCGTCTTCGTTGTGAAGAATGATGGGTCGAAAGTGCTGCGTGGCTGCTCATCGAGCACTTCACTACAAGAGGTGAATGTTGTGGAAAGACCACAGCAAACCAAACCCGCAGCGAGAATAAATTTTATACTTTTAGTTTTCATAACTCTTTATTCTTTAATGATTCATTAGAATGTTACGTTTACTCCAAAGAGGAAGTTGCGGGTTGCAGGTGTGTTATAACCCACAATCGGCATCTTGTGCTTGCCAGAATATTCGCTATAGCCAACAGCAGTGTTCTGGTTAGCCCAAGAGTTGGTCTCAGGATCAAGGCCGCTCTCATTATTGAATGGTGAGAAGAGAACGAATGGATTCTGAACAGTAGCATAGAGGCGCAGACGGCTGATGCCGAGATCCTTAATAGCCTTCAGTTTGTCGAAGTTGTAACCAAGAGTGATGGCACGGATCTTCAGATAGCCAGCATCGAAATAGCCAAGAGTAGAACCGAACTTGGGATTATCACCATCCTGAATACCACCTGGTTTGGGGTATTTGGCACCTGTATTCTCCTCAGTCCAGTAATCAACGTCAAGGTTGTTACGACGACCTGTCAGCATATTGAGGTAACCATTTGAAGAGTGGATAGCAGAAATCAACTTACCACCTACCTGGAACGCACCGATTACAGTCAGGTCGAAGTTCTTATAACCAACTGTAGTATTGAAACCTCCCATCAGTTTTGGTTCCATGCTGATGATCTGACGATCCTCTGGACCGATCTGACGAGTAGGAATGCCGTTTGCGTCATAGTCGCCAGTATACTTCACCTTAATCATTCCCACATTTCCACCTTTTACCAGAGCCTCGAGATTGGTCTTGCCATCAGGACCTTTAACGATATCACTCTCGTTCCACAGACCTTCATACTCATAGTCGTAGATAACATCGATTGGATAGCCAACGAACCAACGATTGCTCTCATCACGATCCTGACCAGAAGCCAGAGATGTCAACTTGTTACGGTTAGCGTAGAGGTTGATACCGGCATCCCAGCTCCATCCATTCTTGTTATCAATGATGATGCCATTAAGAGTTAACTCCCAACCTTTATTCTCAGTCTTACCAATGTTACCAGTATAGCTGCTTACGCCAGAAGTTGAAGGCATAGTTACATCGAGCAGGATGTCATTTGTTTTCTGAACATAGTATTCGAACGAACCTGACAGACGACCATTGAACAAAGAGAAGTCGAGACCGAAGTTCCATGTCTTAGAATACTCCCATCCAAGATCCACATTAGGCAGAGATGATACATAATATCCAGCCTTATAGGTGTCACCAAAGTTATAGTTACGGATTGAAAGGGTACCCAAGGTTGAATATGGGTTAATAGACTGGTTTGAAGTCTCACCGTAACCTACACACAGTTTCAAGTTGTCAATCCAAGTAAGATTCTCCATGAACTGCTCACGAGAAATGTTCCAACCGGCACTTACTGCAGGATAGGTGTGCCATTGATGGCCCTTAGCCAGACGTGAAGATGCATCAGAACGGAGGGCTGCAGAAAGCATATACTTATTATCATAAGAGTACATCACACGACCCATCCAAGAGATAAGACCACTCTGCCAGTAACTATAGTTGTTCAGGTTAACTTCGCCTGTAGCGTACGACAGATTATAATACTGCATGTAGTCGGCAGGAATCTCCTGAGCCGAAGCACCTGTAGACTCATATGTAGTCTGCTCGGCAGAATACATAGCTACAACATTCAGGTTGTGCTTCTCAGCAAAGGTTCTATCAAAGGTCAACAGATGCTCAACAGCCCAGTTACGAGTCTGATTCTCTGAGATACTACCACTGTTAACAGCATTTGCATCCTTATTATTGACACCAGTACCAGTGAAGCTGCCACCCTTAGAGCTACGGAAGTTCAGACCTACATTTACACGATAGCTCAGTCCCTCTATCCATGGACACTTAACCTCTGCAAACAACGTATTGTAAGAACCGATACCTTTGTTTTCGCTCAACCATACATCCTTATCGCGCTCAACAGTCTCTTTGGTTACAACAACCTGATCATCTGCAGGCAGAGTGTTGTAACGCTTCAGATTACCATTCTCATCGTAAGGACTTGAAAGTGGAGATGCGCTAAGTACATTATACATATTGTTTACACCCTGAGTCTTGCGATAGCTGTTATTGGTGCTTAAACCGAAACGGAAGTACTTTCCAACAGTCTGGTCGAAGTTACCACGAACAGAGATACGGTCGTAACCCTCAGTAGGGAGAACTGATTCATCGTGATAGTAACCTGCACCAAAGCTGTAGCTACCACCATTGGTACCACCAGCTACGCTGAGATCATGATTATGGCTTACACCTGTCTTGTAATACAGATCCTGCCAGTCGGTATTAGTATTCTCGTTCTCATCGAGTGAGTTCTTATACTTACCAGCATACTGACGGAACTTGTTGAACGTAGGACCATCCATCATAGGATACTTATGGAAAACCTTCTTAAAGCTTACATAGCCATTATAGGTAACCTTTGCAGGGGTACCCTGAGCACCCTTAACGGTTGTGATGATGATAACACCATTTGCACCACGAGAACCATAGATAGCGGTAGCAGAGGCATCCTTCAGGATATCCATCGACTTGATGTCGGCTGGATTGATATCTGAAAGCTGACCCATGAATGGAATACCATCGAGCACAATCAGGGGGTCGTTACTTGCACTCAGTGAGCGCTGACCACGGATACGGATCTGCATTTCATCACCAGGTTTAGAACCTGTCTGTGTCATCAGCACACCAGCTACACGACCCTGCAGAGCCTGAGCAGCGTTGGTTGCAGCAATCTGGTTCAGTTTCTCACCACCGATGTTGGCTACAGAACCCGTAACGGCCTCACGACGCTGGGTACCATAACCGATAACAACCACCTCGTTAACGATGTGACCGTCTTCTTTCAGATTAATCTTCAGGTTATCGCCGGCCTTGATTTCCTGCGATACATAGCCAACATAAGATACTACAAGCGTAGCACCTGGCTTAACATTAAGAGTGAAGAAGCCATTGAAATCGGTAACAGTACCATTGCTGGTACCTTTCTCCTTGACCGTGGCACCAATCAGTGGACCCTGTGTGTCGGATACATAACCGGTTGCCTGCTTCGTTTGCTGAACGGAAGCTACTGCTGTGGTAGCTGCCGAAGCCTGCTGTGCGGTGACCATGCTAAAGAAGCACAATCCTGCAACTAAGGCTGTTTTCTTTGCTTTGAAACTCATACGTTTGGTTTGTTAGTTAATAATTAATTTGAACGATAAAAAAATCTGCCGCAAAGATAGGAGGGCACTGAAAAAGTCCTATTAGGCACTTTTTAACAATTACAGTCTGCACATAGTCAGTAAAACATTTGGCTATGTGCAGATTTTTTTGTACCTTTACAGCATAAAAGAGAGTGCTTATGCTGTCGCAACAACAAGAGTTAGTATTGAGTGAGTATAGTGCCTTGTACGACATAGTTGTCCCACAAGACAATCTTCTGAGACGTATCAACGGGCTCGTTGATTTTTCTTTTGTCTATCAAGAGTTGTTAGACAAATACTGTCCAGACAATGGTCGTATGGCAGAGTCTCCTATCCGCATGTTCAAGTACCTGCTCCTTAAGGTCATCTATGATATCTCCGACGTGGATG